>JAYYTT010000242.1:0-5819 GCA_036344375.1 Acidobacteriota bacterium
TCCGAACTGCGGAAACAATAACCGGAGGTGCCATTTCTGGACACTAACAATCGCCGCAAAACCCTGCAAGTCAAGGATTTAGCTTGGACAAGAACTATCACATAGTAGGCACTGCGGGGCATATCGATCACGGTAAGAGTGCACTTGTACGCACCCTCACCGGAATTGATCCTGACCGCCTTCAAGAGGAACAAGAACGAGGTATTACGATCGACATCGGGTTTGCTCATCTTGAACTCGATGGCGGAACGCGGGTTGGTTTCATCGATGTGCCTGGGCATGAGCGTTTCATCAAGAACATGCTTGCCGGGGTAGGCGGTATCGACTCTGTGTTATTGGTCGTTGCCGCAGATGAGTCAATCATGCCCCAGACACGTGAGCACTTGGCAATCTGTGAGTTGCTCAGTATCAACAGTGGCATTGTGGCAATCACTAAGTGTGACCTGGTCGATGATGAAATTGCAGATCTCGTGGAGCTCGAAGTGCGCGACCTCTTAGCAGGATCAGAACTCGCAAACGTCCCTATCGTGCGCACCAGCGTGGAGACTCGCGATGGGTTGGATGAACTGAAAGATCAACTCGCTGGAATTCTTGGATCCTTCAGTTCTCGACCCCAAGACGGGCTTGCCCGCATGCCGGTCGATCGAGTCTTCACCGTTCATGGTTTCGGCACAGTGGTAACGGGGACCTTGCTGTCTGGTCGAATCAACATCGGTGACAAGCTTGAGCTACTTCCCCGAGGGACTGCTGTCACAGTGCGCGGATTGCAAGTGTACGGAGAGACCGTCGAGTCAGCGGTCGCAGGGCAACGCACGGCTGTGAACTTGCAAGGCCTTGATACTAACGCCGTTGAACGGGGCGATTTGCTGGTTACACCCAACGCCCTATCAGCCACTTACATGATTGATGCCCGCCTCCACATGCTCTCAGATCACAGCCTCGAACAGTTACAACGCGTTCGTTTCCACCACGGCGCCACCGAAATCTTGTGCCGGGTCGCAATCCTAGAGTCTGAAGAGGTCGGAGCAGGCAGCTCAGAATTGGTCCAGCTACGCCTCGAAACACCCTACGCCTGCGCACCAGGCGATCAATTCGTTGTTCGTCGATATTCTCCGATGCTGACAATTGGTGGTGGCACTGTGCTGGACAACCTGCCCAGCAAGCACCGACCAGGGGATTCAACGACTATCGAGCTTCTGAGAAGACTCGAAGGGGGGACGCTCAAAGATCGAGTCGCTCTCCTCACCGCAGCCTCAGGTAGTCGAGGCGCAGAGGAGGTACACCTTCAACACCGAACCTTCTCCAACTCGACGCATCTGCGGTCAGTGGCGAACTCACTGGCCGATGCCGGGTGTTTAGCAATAGCTCAAGAAACGCCTCTTATCGTTCTTGATTCGGAAGTAGTAAATACTCTTGAGGAGACGATTATAGAGGCGGTACGCAGGCAGCATGCCGAGCATCCTCTCATGCCTGGGCTGTCCAAGAGCGCGGTGGCCGCCACCCTGCCCCGGCATCTACCAGAGGTCATCCTTGATGCTCTCCTCGATAGACTTATCACCGCTCAACGTCTCGATGGCGGTAGTAACACGCTCGCGTTGCCCGAGCACAACGTCACCCTAAGTGAACCTCAGGAGCATATACGGACCACTCTTCTAACCACGTACGAGGAAGGCGGATGGTCCCCGCCCTCGATTGATAATGCTTGGAAGCAACTCAGGGTGACCCAGGACGACGGCGAGGAAGTATTCCAACTTCTGCTACGCCAGGGGGAACTGGTCCGCTTGCGCGAAGATCTCATTTTTAGCGCAGCCCGGCTAGACGCTTTAGTACACGAGGTGCGCACCCGATATGCTCCCGGAGTAGTGTTTGGGGTGGCCGATTTTAAATCCTGGACCGGGCTGAGCCGGAAACATGCCATCCCGTTGCTTGAGTACCTTGACCAGCGACGGGTAACCCGCCGGCAGGGTGATCAGCGTGTGCGCATTTGATCAGCTAAAACACCTTAGGCAGTTCAAATCGAAAACGCATTGACCCTAGGAAGCCTGCCCCCGTATCATATTGGAATATCCCAAAGGAGGGAAAATGCTGGGCAGCATCGGATTTACGGAACTTTTGTTTATTTTCTTGATCGTGGTCGTCCTCTTTGGAGCAAGCCGCATCCCTGAGATTGGACGTGGACTTGGATCCGGAATACAAAATTTCAAGGCCGCCATGAAAGGCGGGGCTAAGGAGAACAAAGGAACGTCGTCGGAGTCGGACACGACGACAGCCCACTGAGCCCCAATCTTTCTTGGCCGTGTTACAGAGGATGTTCACGTGGCAATTCTGACTACCGGAGCGATTCGTGTCGTCACCGCCGTCGTACTCGTGGTTGCGCTACCGGCTTGCACCGTTACGTTCCGTCGTAAGCCAATCGTGCCAATCGACAACGACCGCAACTACAATGTCAGTGTCCAGACTTGCTGGGACACGTCGAAAAAAGTAGTCACAGACTTCACCTCAGGGGTTGAAGAAGAGGATTTTGATCCTCAGAACAATGCCGGCTTGCTGGTAACCAGGTACGCCGTATTCTCCGACTCAGGTGAAAATGATTGGCAATATCTGAGGGAAGTTTCCTACTCACAAGGGGCGCCGTTCATCGGCGGCCGTTACCAGCTGACCCTTACCACCCGAACCGTTCGCGGCGGGGCATGCAAGGTCCGAGTCGTCGCGCGCCTCGAAGGATACATGGGTGAAGAGTACGGCTACCAAGCTTTGCGATCTACGGGACTCCTAGAGCAAGAAATCTTCAATCGGATATCAGCTGATCTAGGGACAGAACCGGTCGGTAGCTAGCAAAAGTGATACATCTGCTCCGCTAGGGATCTTTTGCGGCTTCAGTCGAACCTTACGGTGACACCGATCGACCAAAGCCACATGGTCGACAATGCCCTTTCTTTCGTGAAGCCAAGATCATCCACTGTCGGTAGCAGTCTTCCCCCTGATAGCAAGGGCGCGTTTACCTGGGAACGCAATCCTCTCAAATCACTACGCAGATAGAAATTATCATTAATTTCAACTTCCATACCACCCCCAAACAAGAAGCCCGGATTCAGCTTGCCTTCCGTTGTTCCCGTATCGGTGTCTATCCTATTGAGCACTACAGCGGCTCCACTGAGAAGAAACGGGGTGAAACGAGAGTCCGTTAAGTCGAGTCGAGCACTGAGGGCAACAAAACCAAGTGAGTAGTCACCAAAGTCGCTGACCGTAATGTTTCGGCCCTGGAGATTGGTCTCGGTTAGCTCAACACCAGGCGATCCATAGCCGAACTCACCCTCCAATCCCAGTCGCCACCAAACTCGGCGGCCAGCACGCACGCTGTAGAAACCACCACTGCCAAGATCAAAAGTGAGGGTTTTCTCATTCTCTTCGTCGACGACTGACCCGATAGGGTTAGAACCCACAACCCCACCTAGGTAAGGGATCGAAACGAAACTGATGTACCAGTCATACGGCGCGTCATACATCGGATCAATTTCAGCCGGTTCTATCGTTTGTTTGCTTGTCTGGCCCTCTAACTCTTGAGCCCAAACTGGCGCCGCGAATAACGTGGCGCCAAGCACGAAAAAAACAACGAGACCTCGACAAAACATAGATAACCCCATCTTCATTGCCCGTAGTAGCCTGGCTTGGTACGACCTACTCCCCTTTTCGTCCGGATCTCGATCTCACGCCACTCTCCAGGCGCCGCGAGCGAATCTGGTCGGTAACCTAATGAATACTGGCTGCGCAACTCCGCTGCAATCTCGTCATACGCCCTGTCTAACTCTCCCAAGGAATTGAGGATGAACGTGCGACCACCTGTACCGTCCGAGTAACCCCGCATCGAAACCTCACCGGGGTTCAACGTATCGAAACCCGAACTGCGTATGGGGTTGCTCATCATATCGAAGATGCCAATCGTATAAAGACGAACATCTTGCAGTCTCGCGTAGTCGATCGCCTGCCCTTCAGTCACCGATTGAACCGTATCGAAACCATCCGAAAGTATTATCAACGCACGTCGCTCTGGACGGTCCACTAAGATGTCGGCCCCCTCAACGATCGCCATGTTCAGTGATGTTGCACCACGTGGGGCCATCTCCTGGATAGCATCGCGCAGACGCGCGTGGTTCGGTGTCAAGTTCTGCAGGAGGCGGGGGAAGGCATCAAAGCCCATCACGAAGGCTTCATCTTGATCGGTGATGTGCTCAACGAACGCAGTTGCACCTTGTTTGGCTCGTGCCATCTTGATGCCTTCCATGCTACCCGACGTATCGATCAAGATGCCTATCACCACGGGGCGAGGTTCGCTGTCGAAAAACAGAATCTCTTGTTTTTCCCCATTTTCGTAAACTTCGAACTCCTGAACCCGCATGTCAGGAATGTAGACACCTCGACCATCGGTAACATTTACATACAGCGGCACAACGTTGACCTCGGCAGTAAACACTGCACTCTCGAGATCGCGGGTAAGCACAGTTTCCTCACTCTGCGCACCTGTGGAATCAGTAACTAAAACGCGGATTACGCGGCGAGCGAACGTCTGGCCAGCATCCCAGGTGACTTCCCATGGGGGCTCCGTCCGGGATCCAACTTCGACGTCATCAACAAAGAATTTTACCTCCGCGATGCTTGTTCCCGCCGCCGCAGAAACATCCACCGCGAGGACCGTCGTTCCCGAAACAAACGCGCCTTCTTCAGGGACCCGGATCTGAACCGTTGGCCGCACTGCCTGTTGCGCTGTTGCCAGAACTGAAAACAGCAGTGCGAAAACTAGAATTATTGAAGTTCTTTGTGTTCGCGTCGATTTCACGGGGCCTCCCCGATACTGTTCTGCCAATTCCGTAGCCGCATGGCGCAGTAGTACATCTGAGTTAATTGTTGGGAGCGGGGAGCAAGAATCCAGCGTATCACGGGCGCGGCAACGGCGACAAACTGGCCGGGCAACACCTTTTCCCCTGTTACAACAAGAAGCCCTACGATAGGCAGGAGCAACATGTTGAAAAACTCTCCCGAATATCTTCACGCCCTATTTTAACGAAGTGTGGCGTCAAAGAATGACTCGACCCGACGGAACGCATCGCGCCAAGTACGGGAGCGAAGGAAAGCATGCTGTTCCCCTGGATAGACCATCATTTCAAACGGCTTATCGGCTCGCACCAGCGCATCGATTAGCCTGAAAGTTTGTAAGGCAGGTACGGGATGATCCGCAGTCCCATGCAGAATGAGCAGTGGCCGAGTCAACTGGTCGACGAAGTAAATCGGGCTACGTTGTTGGTACAGGTCAGGGTGGTCTTCTGGTGACTCCATACGACCATCTATCCACAAGCCTCCAGGGTCAATCGCCCAATCAAGCCAATCAACGACCCCAGCGATGTTGACACCTGCATCGAACGCGGTCGGCGCTTGCAACAAGGCTTGCATCGTCAGATAGCCGCCGTAGGAAATACCCCACACGCCAACTTTGCCGATATCAACGTCATCGACGCGCTCAAGATAGCGGACCGTCGCCAGTACATCGTCTAGATCCCGACCCCCGAGATCCAGGTATTGCCCCTGTCGAAAGTCCCGCCCATAACCAATGCTGCCACGGTAATCCACCGTGACGACCATGAAGCCACGTTGCAACAGGTATTGGTGAAACCCATAAAACAACGAGTACACACGATTTGGGTGCCACCCATAGCGATTTTGGCGGATACCCCCACCATGAACCCATACGACTACAGGGACAGGATCAGTGCGATCATAGTAGTCCCTCGGCAGAAAGACCTGGGCCGGGACAAGCTCACCATCCG
>JAYYTT010000243.1:0-3344 GCA_036344375.1 Acidobacteriota bacterium
AGTACCCGCCTTCAATCGATGCATTAACACCTAAGATGATCCAGGACGCTGCACAGCTCTATCTTGATACGGATAACTACCTGCGCATGACCTTACTGCCAGTAGAGCAATATCAGGAGAATTGAGAGTTGCTCAATCTGTCAGTCATTCGGGCAATGATCCTTCGACTTCATGTCAGAAGTGACCTTCAACAGCTTCGTAGTTTGCATCGAGCCATTTGGAGACGGGCGCTGCCTCTGGGAGGCGTCGACCGTCGATTGCACCGAGTGCACGAATACCTGCGACACTGGAGGTTAGGAAGACTTCAGAAGCATGATCCAGGTCGTCGGGAAAGATCAACCGCTCTTCGAACCCCCGGGTTGTTGCTTCAAGCTCGGCAATAACGAACGCTCTAGTTGTCGATGGCAAGATGCCTCGGTTCAACGGTGGGGTAACGATAATTTCATCGATTACGGCGAACAGGGAGGCAGTGTCAGCTTCTCCGATATCTCCTTCAAGAGTTTTCATCAGGGCCAAATCAGCACCGTGGTGACGCGCCGTTTCGTGCGCCAAAATACGCCACATCGATGAAGTTGTCTTGTGTCCCGAAAGCAGGCTGTTGGTGTCAATGCGCGGCTGGTCAACGATCCAAGCCGTTTCGCGACTGGGGTACGCACGCGACTTCCGATTGGTTGGTGTGAGTCGGAGCATTAGGGTGGGGGATGGCTCTTTGGGGGCATCGAGTCCGAATGTGGTTCCCGATCCTCGTGTCACGGTGATTCTGAGAGTTCCTAGTTGGAGCGAAGGTTCATTGGCATATTCGAGCAAGGCCTTCGCCGCTTTCCTCGCATATTCTGGGAAATCGATAGGCAAGGGGAAATGAAACACAGTCCCAGTTGCCAACAGACGATCGATATGTTCGCGCCACAAAACAGGTTGGCCCCGCCGCACGACCAGAGTCTCGAAAAGTCCGTCTCCAAGGACGAACCCACGGTCTTGGAACAGCGTGGCCCCGGCCACTGGTGTCTCGCCGTCCCGCCATATGGCACCGTTGAGCCAGGTGGCACCACCAGTTGTTGCAATCGATTCCATATCTTTGTCTCGATCCAGTACTAGTGCCAGGTAACCTCCATCGCGAAAAAATGGTCAAAAACTTCGCGACCCGGATGGTTAGCATTGTTCGTTTCGGGACTCCGGATGTAGAAATCGAGCTGCATAGCTGCAGGGTTTACTGCGCCAGCTCCGGTAGCTGAGTTGCCTGTGCCCGTCATTGCGACGAGGGTTTCACGGTCGCGCATTCCCTGGGTGACCATGAAGTGAATCTGGTAGCCCTCGTACAGCAACTCCCCATCCAGTGTTGCACTGCCAATCCCCCAGCCAGCGACGTACAGGATGCTCTTGGGCCAGTTAGCGTCGCCACAACCGGAGTCGCCATGCTCAAATAAGAATGAGGCAATGCCGCCATTCTGACATGGGGAGAATTCCTCGAAGCGATCAAGCTCGACAACGTAGTGTCCCTCCGGCAGTTCGAGATCGGCGCGGAAGAAGCCGGTATTATCGATTTCGTTGACATCGAAATCTACTCGTCCTTTGACCTGTCGGAGGTTCGAAGCGTTGTCGCCCAGGTGCTCCCAAGGCGATTCGTCGACTAGTGTGCCCACCTGGAATATGCGGGTACCGCTGATGATGAAACGGCCATCGTACAGATCGTGCTGTTCGGGCGTGTACAAACCCATCTGGGTTCCTGGTTGAGTTCGCGGGCCCTTTTGAACCTGGTTGGATTCTAATTGCTCCGAAGCATCGGTCGACGAAACGTCGATTTCCGATGAGCCACAGCCCACGATTACCAACACAGCAAAAAAAGCAAAGCCTAGGTGGAGTACTTGGAATTGACCCCTCACATCTCGCCTCTTTCTGGTTAATGCCATCGTGGTGGTTATTGGCCAGTCTTTCTATTGCGATCGAATGAGCCAAAGGGTTTCCTGGGGCCCAACAAGGAACCGCGCCCTACGACCGTCCGGTTCGATGACTGCATCTTCCTCTCTAGGTATGCGTACGAGTTGGTTGCCCCATTCGGGAACTTCCCCCTGGACGCTGTACTCGATCGACCAGAATTCGTTAGCTCGCACGGGCTCGCGGGCGAAGTCTCCATATCGATCAGGCCAATCGAATACAGTGCGGGCACCGGCACCGTGAACCCAGTTGCCCTGTGTGTGACCGTAGACCGACGCCTGTATTCCCTCGAGCCTGGAGCGCTCCTCGATGGCTGTCTTAACTTCGGTTCCAACTTGTCCGGCCTTGAGTTCCTCGGCATAGATGTTTCCCGTGATGACCGATTGCTCAAATAGCACCTGCAGGCCAGCGGGAGGCTCGGTCTCGTTCGGATACAGCACATAGGCGACGTGCTGCTGGTCGGTTACAAGGCCCATAAGCCGAACCCCGAAGTCGACGTGCAGTAAATCCCCAGGCTCGACGACTGGGTTATCCGTGTCGTCAATGCCACCTTGTATACCTCTACGATAGATCGTAACGCCGGGAGCGAAATTGAAGGCCAGATCTTGGCTCTGCCACTCCTGGAGGATGAAGCCGTAGATGTCCATCAGTCTGGTTTTGCCCGGGGTGATTACCTCATTGGAAAATGCACGACGCAAGATGTACCAAGTTCTCTGGCTAGCTTCGGTCTCGATTTCAAGCTCGGCGGGTGTGCGATGGCTTATGTAGTCGAAGATCAGGTCCTGCGACGAGATCAGGCGCGACGAATACACCGGCCCGATAGAGTCTTCGAGAAACGCGAGCATTTCGACGGTGATGCCGTCGGCCATTGCTACGGTCCTTGAGCGGTTGATGGCGATTCGCTGTGGATCTCGGGTGTTAATGAACTCTGCTAGATGTGGCTTCAGGCCCTCCTCGCCGTAGCTAATGATGGTTGGGAAAAAGTCTCGCATACGGCCACTTTGGTGGGTACCAAGCAAAGTTCGTTCAAGGGTTGCGTTGCCGCCAGGATCGAAAAAGACATAGGCGTTGCGGTGCCCGTACCATCCAGAGATCCCGTAGTCACCAAACATCTGCAGCATCGGATCGACATTGAACTCGCGTGACATGATTATCCACATGTCGACACCTGCCCGGCGCATTGCCGGCTGCAGGTGGAGCTCCATTTTCTCGAGTTTCACATCCCACTCGTGCATCAAGCGTTGAAGCGCCGGCGTGTTCCACTGGGCCCCTGTGTTTTGGCCAGACGCAAAAGAGACAACGATAAACAGGGTCGCGACCGCGATCAGCCACGAGCGCTTCGTCATCGTCAAAACTCCAGCCCCAGAAACATCTGGGTGACTTTTAGCTTGGATCATGGAAACTCCTAGAGT
>JAYYTT010000244.1:0-2111 GCA_036344375.1 Acidobacteriota bacterium
TATGAGGGTCTACGTAATCGAGCGTGCCACCATGGAGGTCCTGTACAGCTTTGGTGACGGAGGCCGCCAGCCCGGACAGTTTTTCGCCGTTCACAGCATCGATACGGACTCGCAGGGCAACATCTACACCACAGAGACTTATGAAGGCAAGCGTCTGCAGAAGTTCACCTTCATGGGCATGGGCTCGGTACCACCAGGCTCCGATTACATCATCCCGTGGCCCGTCGACAAGCTTTGACAAAAAGCCCGCCCGGTTCTCCGGGCGGGCCCTTCCCCATTTTCCTTCACGACCAGCGTTTCCCCCTAGGGAAGAGTCTGCGCTGAGCAGATTGTTTCCGCTGTCCCGACTGGCTCGTTATCGTCCAGCAAAGCAGTAGAAAAACCCGTTGCCGCCTGTACCTTGGAGGTCGGCCTGACTGCATCCACGGGAGCCATGGGCCGAGTTCCAAGAGGTTGGGTTAGCACCACCACCCTGACGATCGTGATGGCCAACTAAGGCGCTCCCCTCACCACTGCTCGCCCAATTTCCGCATGTCGTGTCAGCTTCACCGGCTTGTGCTGTTCCATCGAGGCCTGAACCAGTCAGGATGTCGTGCATGTTTGGATCATCCCCGCGACCGTTCGTTATGTTCCCCTTTTCGGTAAGACTCGTTTCCTTGGTGAGGTTGTTATCACCATGCAATTGGTCGACGTTTTCAGCGACGATCACACCATTGAAATTTGCCCACGGACCACTGCCGATGCGGTCGCGTGCATTGACACCGCCCGGGCCCGTGGTGCTCAAGTAGGCATGCCAGGTCTTGTCACCAGCACCAACTGATGAAGCCAACGCCTGACAATGACGATCTGCGCCCTCTAAGCCACCGAGGTCCGCACCGTTGCCAGACCCAACGCTGGTAATAAAAAAGGTCATTTGGGCGTCCTGTGCTAGGACAGCACCGGAACCAAACCCTACAAGAAGCAATGCACCAACCAAGAAAAAGATCTTATTCACAAGAGTCCTCCCTATGTTATTTACAAAAGTATTTTCGCTTAGCGCCCGGCTGCGACACGCCCGATCTGAATGGCTTCGTCTGCGCCCGCTCCTCGCATGAGCAGAGCAAGGAAACCTTCTTCGACGCGACCGCTAACATCATTGGAATTGGCTGTAATCATATCAACAGCCCTAATTCTCTTGGCCTCGGCTAGCACCTTCTGGTTGCCGGCTTCCGCTGCCTCTCGGTCTCCACCGAGAGCGCCTGTGAGGCTACCGATGCCACAGGCGAGAATGCCTATGCCCGGAACGTTTGCTGTTTCCTCGATTCGTGCCAGCGAATCGGGATCCTCAATCATGATCATAGCAATCTTGTCACCACTAGGATTAGACGCTGACCACAAGTCTGAGCCAGCCTCAGTCATGAATCTAATAGCCATACGAGCTTCTTCCGGGCTGCGTATATGAGGAAATACGACACCATCAGCGCCTTTTTCGAGAACCTCACGTACTCGTAATTGAGTCACCTTTTGTCCATCGCGCTCGATCGGTGGAATCCGGACCAGAAGTGCCTTGCGGCTTACCGCAGATTGGCTCGCCAATCCTTCAGCAATTGCCTCAACAAAGCTTGCGTCGTAACTGCCTTCAAGATTCAAAAAGACGAAATCGTAAAGTGGATTCTCCGCCAAACGTTTGCCCCCCTCCACGGTATACAGTGGAGGCTGTCGTTGATTGCCACTTCTTTGCCCCCGCCTACTCTGTTCCCGCGGGCGCTCATCGGGAACAAAGACCCCAAAGGTCGCAACACCCTCACTCCAAAGGTCAATGATGGTATTTTCCTGGTGCACGGAAGCTTTAATGTTCTCAAGCAACCCTGCGCCAACTACAAATAAGATCGCAAGCCCTACTTTTGCTGCACTCAACTTATGGACTTTTTCTCTGTCTTTCATCTCTGCTCCAGTATCCGGAGTCAGGCATTCCAAACATCACGGCGAATTCCGAGCCTGACCGACGCCTAGTAGAAAAGCCGCTTTCTCTCATTACGTCAAATGGTTGCGATGCCAAACCCCTCGATCAGCACACGGCTAAGGAAGGAAGGTCTTCCAGGGTCACCAATCCGCCGCATCATGGAGCTGGC
>JAYYTT010000245.1:0-3181 GCA_036344375.1 Acidobacteriota bacterium
CAAGGTCCCGCAGCAACACGAGGCCAAGATTGGCAGTCATGATGATGCTCCCGACCTGATAATCGGCCAGATCAGGGATAGTCAATGGCGCGCTGAAAGTCCGGTATCCATCGAGGATGACTTCCACTTCGTGTTGCCCTGGCATGAGGCCTTCGACTTCCATAACCGAGGAAAATTCCCCACGCGGATATCTCACTGCGTCACCCGTTGGTACCCAATCGCGCGGTGGCATCCCAGAGGTTTCGCCCACAACCTTGCCATCGATCAGGACGGTCGCACCAACAGGACGCGTCATCAGCCTGACCACCGCTGAGATTCGCTCGAGTACAATTTCGGCCTCGGTGGACCGGTCTGCTCGAATTTCCACTTCCTGCACCTGGCGAGTAAAACCTGGAAGCGACGCTTCTATGAAGTGGGTACCGGCAAGCAAGTCGTAGCTGGTAATACCCTCTGGTAGCTGCTCTCCATCAACGAAAATACGTGCACTTAACGGTGCTGCTGAAAGCGTCAGTGTTCCTACCAACCGAGCCTCAGCACGCTGGAAGCGGTCTGCACCAACGTCTGAAAGGCGAAATCCTTCAATTGAGACCCGCGGATATAAAGTCAGCAATTGCTCAAGATCAGATTCAGCAACGTCGCGTTCTCCTGCAAAAATCAGGGCATCGGCCCGATAGGCAAGGCTCCTGACCAGAAGTGCTTGGCCCTCATCATCTATGTCCCCGCTCATCGCATTGGATAACAACGCCTCAATGACATCTGTAAGCGGTTCGATCGCCTGATCCGGCTCGGCCGTCCGGTAAAGCATCTCAGCCCGTGCAAAGGTTGAGCGCATGCGCTCATTTACCTGTTGGGCTTCCGCAGGAACCACTGCCAAAAAAATAGACAACAGGACAAGCACGTAGGAATTGGAAACTACACTGAGCCCCACCCTGAGCACATCTAGGCAGACATCCTCAACAAAGTTCCTCATTCAACCACCAGTACGGTTCTTAGCCCTCGGTCCGCAATCAAGATACGGCCCGTACTGTCAACCGTGAGGTCGCGCGGGTCATCAAGCTCTATTCCGCCCGGCAAGACCGGCCCGAGGTTCCACAAAAAGCCGCCATCCTGGTCGAATACGTCAATCCTTTTAAGGCTACGATCGAGCACATAGACATAGCCAATCGAATCAACCGCCAGAGCATATGGTTCGCGCCAATCGTGATACGCAAAACCTGCCGACAGAACACCGTCAGCGTCAAAAATCAAGACTTCACGCCTTCGTTCTTCAATAACGAATAGGCGACCACGAGGACCGCGGTCCAGGTCAACCGGTTCACTGTTGGCACCCGTATCGAGAATGCGGTCGTACGTGCCATCCCGCTCAAAGCGCATCACGCCCCGGTATTCGCTATCGACTAAGTACCAACCACCGTCCGGCATGCCTGCACCGGCACGGATGTCATCGAGCGGTCGCTGTCGAGAACTTTCAGAATAGACAAATTGGAACGACTTGGTCCTTAATGGAGCGCTCACCATCGATCCCGCTGCTACAAATCCGTTCGCGGTTGTCCCCCACCATGGCCGTTGTGGGTCAGCAACACGGAAAGAAGCAGCGGTGCCAACGGAATCAAAAAAGACAGCTGAATCATTCCCTTCATCAGTCACCAACACTCCATTAATGCCAGCAGCGATCCCTATCGGGCGATCAAACGTGAAATCAACTGGGTAACGACCAGCCTGCTGCCAAGGTCTCTCGCCCGCCTCAGCACGCAACCACAGACGATGCAAGAGGGTGAGCCGGTCCTCGGCATCGCGGTAGGCAATAATGTCGGATTCTGGGCCGCTTGTTCCCGAAACATCGACAATAGTTTGCAGCAAGCGTGCAGCAGCCTGCCACTCGCGGTTCCATAGCAAAGTCTTGGCTAGGCCTAGCCGTGCTCTTGTCGTCCAAACAGAGGGGGGTTCACCGTCAATCACGTCGACGAAGCGAGCTGCACCGGCATCGACACGGCCCAGATCAATCTCGATCTGCCCGGCACGCAGGTTGGCTGCCGCACGCCAGGAAAGCAACGGGTATTGAGTCCTCGGGAAGTTGTCGACAATCGCAGCAAAAAGTTGGAGCGCTTCTTCAGCGTCTCCATCCGCAAGCATAGCCTCAGCAGCGTTGTAATGCTCTTCAGCATATTGGCGGGGCGACTCAACAACCCCCCCGTCGGCAGTCGAACCCACAATGAGCCCCGCGACTGCCAGAAAACCGACAATCAGAGAACGTATCGTTGTGAATGAATGGCTCAAGTAGTTACTCCCGACTACGATTTTGATCAAGTAACCATTAAAGGTTATACGCTACTCACCTAGAGGCACTCAATAGAGGGGTATATAACTCTGCAATCTAGACTGCCGAGCGTCCGCACGAACGTAGCTTGAATGCTATGCTTCCTGTCTCTTGAGTCACAGCTACGATAACGACTGTCTGCTTTAACCGTTTACCGAAATGCTGTGAAACTCGGAGATGGCGACTGGCAACGCGCCATACGGACGCCAACGAGATCGAGTACAGCCCAGCCAAAGAAATCCTCGAGGAAAAACCAGCGAATCCATGGAACTCGAATCTCGAGAGCTACGCGACCACCGTTACCGCGCCCAGAAAGCGCTTAACCTCCTGAAGGATGAGAACCAAGTAGAGGAACGAAATGCGCTTGAAGCGGAGATCTCTCACTACCAGGAAATCTGCTTACACGAGCATGTCGAAGAGGTAGACGGCGAGTGGCGCTGTAAGGACTGCGACCTGCAGAAGACGACTGCAGATTCGGAGCCCGAGTTCGAAGAGGAAACACGGGCAGTTGCCGAGACTGAAGCACCCGCAGTCGAAGAGGCCACTGAAGCGCCCGAGACTAAAGCGCCCGCAGCAGAAGAGGCCGTCGAAGCTCCTGCAACTAATGCTAAGTCGGACGGCGAGGAACCGGAACCTGAGCCTGCCTTCGACCCCAACTCGTGCCAAGCGATCGCAATAGGTCTGACGGCCTTCTGGGAAGCAGTATTGAATGGTGAGTTTGAGGAAACGGATTTTCAGTACTACCTAGAGCCAGCAGCCGTTTTAGATGGACCACTTGTCTGCACCCGGGCACCAGAGAATGAGCCTGAGAATGCAGGGCTTCTTATGACCCGAGCAGGGTGGCAAGCCAAAAAGGTCTGCCTT
>JAYYTT010000246.1:0-15882 GCA_036344375.1 Acidobacteriota bacterium
GGGCAAGGAGGATCCATATGAGCTCTCGCGCCCTTGGGCGATCATCGAACAGGCCAGCATGCATCATCATTTCCTCGAACCCTGTCGCCAGACCCTCGGAACGATTGTCGTAGATATTGGAAAGCGCTGGCACCCGGCGCATGGGGCTCTCGTGTGGCTCGTGCTCCATACGTGCCAGGTCAATCCAATGCACCCCGTGCGTCCGCATCGTTAGCGGATCTCGGTAGTCAATCTCCGAGAAGAAGCCGCGCAGACCATCGGCAGGACTGAAGCTACCGATTCGTGCCCGTAATGCTGGACCCATGTAGTCAGCCATCGTGAAGATCTCTTCTTCTTCAAGGAAGGTGATCATGTCGTCGACGGCTTCGTTGAAGTTACGGTCATAGTCCGCAACATTGTCAATACGGCTTAACATCGCTAGCTCACGGTTGCGATTCTCTTCAAGACGTAATGATGCATGGGAGCGGGCAAGTTCACGTAACAAAATCGTCTCCTCTTGCTCCCACGTGTATGGCACGAGGTGGACGTTCTTTAGGTACCAGGTGTAGTTCTCGCTACCCACGCCAGACAACCCACTGCGATTCTCTGCCTCGCGTTCGATCCACACAGCGAATTCATCAGTAGCCTGCCCGGCCTCAACGATGGCAGCATCGAGATCGGAACTCGTACCGGCGACCTGCTCTCCCAAAGCATCAAGGTCTCTACTCTGCTGTTTAATCGATCTGGCTCCAGATACCCACAGATCGCGTCCGTTCCCGGTGAGGTTTTCTCGCGCATTTTCAAGGAGTCTGGGGATCGAACCTATCCGCTCGGCCATAAAGGCCGCTGAATCTTCATCGAGTGGATACTGATAGGTCCAAGTGTCGAGCCATCCGTCGATTACCGGACCCTCGTGCGCCGGCACATCGCTCTGTGCTGTGAAAATCGTGACGTAAAATGCCGGATTGGTAGCCCATGGCCGCCGCACGCGGTGGTCGAAGTCAAGGCCATTCATCTCGGCACGAACGAGATGGTGATCAATCTGCTGAGCTATCGGCCATTCGCTCTCATCGATGGCGGCAAGCTGCCTATGATACGACTGCGCCACCTCTTGCTGCTCAGCCATTGCGCTTGCGCTGTAATCGGGGACACCTTCAACCCAACGCGGGCGAGCAAACTCACGCCAGTCATCAAAGAGTTTCAATAATTCGTTGTAGTCGTTACTAGATGTAATGGCAGGTGTTTCATAACCCCCATCGCCCACAGTTTCGCGATCACTGCAAGCAACAAGGAAAAAGATCGAAACGACAGCAACACAGCGTGCTGCTCGAACAAGAAACGTTCTCTCCATGGCTTACCTTTCAGGTTACAGACGGCACTGAAGTCTATTCCGTGTACTTGTAGTAGTCACAGACCTGCTTACAGTAATGTCGTAGACTCTTGTAAAGACAGGCGTTAACAGTTTCGCTCAAAGAAGCGTCGATCACGTACTCACTCTCGCCGCTGGCCGGCGGTGCTTCATAAGCGTGCCATCAACTCCGCCTTCTTGGCCTCGAACTCTTCGTCGGAGATCACACCAGCGTCTCCTAGTCGAGTTTGGCCATGGTCGACATGGTATGCCTGCCTCTGGGGCATGTTCCAGGGATCCCCGCAGCTGGCCCAAGCCTAGTGGAAGTCACGGCTGCGAACGGCGGGTAGCTTCGCATACTCCCATGGGTCCCAGAGTTTGTTGACAACGACGTGTAAAACACCGTGAGCGGCTTGGATTTTCCCGCTTACACCTAAAAACGATAAGGTGCGCGCCTGTACGGAGAATTGTTCATAGACACCCGGCCACAGGATCGTGTTCACGAAACCGGTTTCATCTTCCATGGTCATGAACACAACGCCTGAGGCAGTCCCCGGACGCTGCCGGCAAATTACGATACCAGCGTAATTGACATGACGACCATCTTCCATGCGCGAGACCGCACGCGCATCAGGCAGCCCCTTGGAAACAAATTCATCGCGAAAAGGTTCGAGCAAATGACTGCGGGTCGAATGATTCATGGTGCGGAAATCCCATGTAACGGTATCGATATCGCTAAGTGAACGGAACACAGGGACCGGCTCCTCGAGCGGCAAAACAGGCTCGGCACCAGCAAGCTCTTCTCCAGAGTTCTCAACCTCAGACTGCGCTCTATGGAGATGCATCTTTTCCATTTTCATGCCTTGCACCTGCCATAATGCGGCGCGCCGATTTTCTTTAAAACTGTCAAAAGCACCGGCTTCAGCGAGCAAGTGCATGGATCGATTGGAAATACCGGCACGCGACGTAAAGTCGTCGATAGATGTGAACGGAACATCGCACGTGGCTCCGAAAGATTCACCATCTCCCTTATCACTAGTGCGCCACAAACGTCTCACGGTCTTTACTACTGTTTCGATCTTCTTCCCCTCCTCTTTTCGCAGCCCCTTCACGTAGCGCAACCCCATGCGTACAGCAAAGCCGCCGGTGGAATGCGCACACGGTTGCATCGTGCAATTCCACATGCTGTGCAACACGTCGACCGGCCGTACCACGAGACCATGTCGCTTTGCATCCTGCACGATGGTGGCTGGTGTGTAAAAACCCATTGGCCACGAATTCAGGAGAGCACAGGTGAACTCTGGTAAGTAGTGGCACTTGAGATACGCTGTCGCGTAGCTGATCAGCGCGAAACTAGCTGCGTGAGACTCGGGAAAACCGTATTCGCCGAACCCTCGAATCTGCTCAAAAACACGCTCGGCGAACTTCTCCTTGATGCCCTTCGCCATCATGCGCGAAATCAACCGTCCTCGGTGGCGCTCAAGGCGGCCAGTCTTACGCCAGGCTGCCATATCGCGGCGTAGCTGATCAGCCTCGCCAGGGCTGTAATCAGCAGCGACGACAGCGAGTCTCATGACCTGTTCCTGAAAGAGCGGCACGCCAAGCGTTTTTTCAAGGACCGGCTTCAAACACTCGTGCGGGTAAATGACCGGCTCCTCCCCTGCCCTACGTCGCAGATAGGGATGCACCATGCCACCGGTAATCGGCCCTGGCCGCACAATGCTGAGTTCGATTACCAAGTCGTAGAACTTGTGAGGCTTCAGCCGCGGCAGCATTGCCATCTGAGCGCGTGACTCGATCTGGAAAACACCAACAGTTTCAGCCTTACAACACATGTCGAAGGTAGCCGCATCGTTAGGCGGAATCGTCGTCATGCTCAGATCAACATCACGGTGGATGCGAATCAAGTTGAAGGCACGACGCAGCTGCGATAGTGCACCGAGCCCCAACAAGTCGACCTTGAAAAGACCAAGTTCTTCGACGTCATCTTTTTCCCACTGGATAACCGTGCGATCTTCCATCGCGCCATTCTCGACCGGTACCAGATCGTGCACCGGCGCGTGGCCAAGTAGAAATCCACCTGGGTGAATCGACAGGTGGCGAGGGAAACCTTGCACCGTATTAGCGAGACGTAAGAGATGCTGGTGCACTTTCGCTTCAGGATCGAGGCCAGCATGGCGCAATGAATCAGCGTTGACGCAATCGTAGCGACTCAAAAACTTGGCCAGCTGATGGAGCGAGATCTCAGAGAGTCCCAAAACCTTGCCGATGTCGCGCACCGCAGATTTGGGTCGATAACGAATGATTACTGCGACCATAGCGGCGTGATCTCGACCGTGTTTTTTATAAACGTGTTGGATCACCTCCTCGCGGCGATCGTGCTCGATATCCAGGTCGATGTCGGGGGGATCAGAGCGCTCCCGCGAGATAAAACGCTCGAACAGAAGCCCCATGCGTACTGGATCGACCGCCGTTACACCAAGGCAGTAACACACGGCTGAATTCGCCGCCGAGCCTCTCCCTTGGCACAAAATGGCACGTTCTTCGCAAAAGCGAACCAGCTCCCACATCGTTAAGAAGTATCCGGCATAGTTGAGCTCTTCGATGAGTGCCAGTTCTTTGTTTAGTTGTTCTACGACCTTAGGAGGGATCTCAGTCTCGCCGGGGTAGCGACGCTTCGCGCCCTCGAAGGTCAGGTAACGCAACCATTCATCGGTGGTGGTGCCATCGGGAAGCCGCTCTGCCGGATAGTAATAACGCAAGTCACCCATCGAAAAAGTGCAACGATCGGAAATCTCGCAGGTGCGGGTAATGGCAACCACCTCGTCTCTGTACACACGTGTGAAAGCATCTGGGGACAGCAACGAGTGCTCAGCGTTGGCGCGAATACGGTGACCAGCATCGGAGAGTTTTACTCCTTGTCGGATGCAGCTCAGCACATCTTGTACGTCACGGCGTGACGGCGAGTGGTACAGAACCTCAGTCGCGGCGACCAAAGGTATGTCCCATTCGGAAGCGTTTTCGCGGAGACGCCATTCTTTGCGCACTTCTTCGGCGCGGTGGTGACGACTGATGATGGCAAACAGGCGGTTACCAAAGGCATCTTTGAGTAATGGTGCAACGGTTTCAAGCGATGTTTCGGCAACGAGACAAGGCTGTTTAGTTCGGAAAGAAGCCCGAGATCTGCCCGTCGACAAACCCAACTTAAAGGAGTCGGCCCGCGTTAGAAGGCTATTGTCTCCACCCCATAAGGCGACCAATCCCTCGGCGTGCTCGGCAACTTCCTGCCAAGTGGTGATGCTTTCTCCCTTGGGCGAGCGTCGGCGCCCACGCGTTATCAGGCGACACAGATTTCGGTAGCCACTGCGGTTTTCCACCAATAGAACAATGGTCGATATATCAGCGCGTTCGAATTGTGCTCCGGATTTGGCAGTTGGCTGACTGCCAGCGCGGATCTGTCCAGAAAGTACGACACCGGGATCAGCTACCGTCATCTCGGCACCAATGATCAAATGAAGACCCTTGTGACGTGCCGCAGTGTGTGCCTGCACGACACCGTACAAACCATCACGATCGGTTATCGCAATCGACCGTAATCCCAGATGGGCAGCTTGTTCAATCAGTTCTGCCGGGTCACTCGCTCCTTCAAGAAACGAAAAATTGCTTTTGCACCACAGCGGCGCATATACCTGTGCCAACGCATACTTCTCTTTCTACGCCGCTGAACAACGACCCTGCTTCCACTGAAAGCTTATCGAGGATCAACAACTCTCAATCCACCTGTCCCTGTAGCATCCAGTTACGACGGTTACGGTCGTAGTAAATCCACAACACGTCGCCCCTCTCGGTTTCAACGAAGTAATACTCACGATGCACTTCGCGCGCCCACCAACCGCCCGACACCACATAGGGCCCTCGCAACTGCACTGCCGGCCCTTGCTTAAAATCGTGAATGAGCCAACCATCAGGCTCGTGACGATCGCGAGCTGGCAGCAGCACCGCCTTGTCAAAGACGCGGCGTACTAGCGGCCGCACGAAACGTCCGATGATCTCGGTACGACTGCGTTTTGTCTCTTCTGGCCCGCTCGACAATTTAGCTACTGGGTGACATGGCAGCTTAGTCTTAGCCAACGGCTCCCAAGTGAAGCTGGCTTCAGGAAGGTGGGCATCACGTGATTTCGCCCAAACCACTGCCTCGTGGCCAAATTCAGCGCGCACACGTGCCAAAGCACGGTTGGCAGCAGTTACATCGCGCTTGGGCTGGTGCCAAAACAATGACAACTGCCCCACGCTAATTCGCTCGCCATGAGTCGTTACCGTCATTTCAACGACGCCACTAGTAAGGTCAATAGTGCTCAGCCGCAAACGCACAAGGTCAAGAATAATGCCAGTATCAAGCGTTGCTTCAGCCGGTCGAACACTCTTGCTAATCTGGGTAGTGTCATCAAGGGTCATCTCAAGAACCATCTCGATGAGTCCTTGGTGGCACGAGGCAAGCTGTTCGAGCAGTGGCGGCAGTAATCTCTTTGTATAAAAAAGTAGGCGATTGGCATCGACTTCGGGATACTGAAACTCGGCCACTGTTTGTACCGGGACCGGGGGCGGCACAGGCATCAGCGGCTTGCGGTTTTGGCCGGATGCTTCCTTGTAGAAGTTAATGGCTTCAGCTCCGAACCGCTTACCGAGACCATCGGTGGGCAGCTCAAGGAATTCCTCAACCGTATGAATACCTAACTTGCGGAGAACAGTCCGTAAGTTGGGGTCGATATGCAGGCGGTCTAGCCGTACACACATAGCCGAACGGTGTTCAGTATCGGTATTTTTGAAAACCGTGATGTCACGCGTCACCCGTGCTGTTGCATAGGTGGCGAAGCGGCTGAAGCCCACCGCAACACGCGCCGTAAATCCATTGTGGCCAAGTTCGGCTCGCAATCGTCTGGCCCACTCACCTAGTGAAAGCTCGATACGCCCAAGCCCCGACGCATTCACCCAGAACACGCCGGGTTCGTCAGCACTAGGTTCGACCTCAGGGCTGAAGCGCCACAGCAACTCAAGCAGCCGTGACACCCCACGGTCGATTTCCTTGCCATGGACTTCTCCGGCACACAACCGGCGACACAACAACAGCCCAGCGGCATAGCGTGTTCCCGGTAACACTCGCGCACGGTATGCCCTTTCGTTAACCCACAGGACCTTGCCATGCGGTTTATCTTTATCGACAACAGCTACTGGCCGATCAATCCATTCCGGGTGGCATCGTACCAAGAGCTGTAACGGCAAAGACGGCACATAAACACACGCTAGGCGACAGGGGTGAATGGCAGTGTTGGTGGCTTGCACCTCGCGTGCGGGAGCAGTAGTTGATACGTGTTGCTCCCGTTCGGGCTGCGGGTAACGGGGCATTCCCTTGAAATCCTTCTCGAGATCGTTGCCCGAACCCCAAGGACCCGAACCGACCTACTGGTTAATTAATTCTCTAGTACATTCCTTCAGGGCCGCAGCAGATCTCGGTATGCACCCAGTCCGGTCCTCGATGCTTGTCCTTCAGCACCCTTAGTTCGCAGGCAAAGCGATCGTCGCTCAACCTGCGGATGCGTGCCTCTCCCCGAAACGAAACCAGAGGGCCCAGCGACGAGGCAATGCCTCGTTTCTCGGTGAGACAAAGAATCGCTGTGTCGTGCTTGTGTGCCGAGCTTCGTAACCTTGCTTGCAGTGCTGTGGGCACTCGCGGGTTAGCACCCAAATCTAGGACCAGGAGGCCAAAGGCACCCGAGCGCGCCAACCTGTCTGCGGCGCGTGCGACAGATGGCGCGTCAGGTACCCGAACTACAGCAAGTGCTTCCAAATCAATACCAGCGGCGGCAACATCGAGCGGGAAAAAGCTGCTGTTGTTGCTAGTGATCCATGCCGTTGTTTCTTCCTGACGTTGAGCATCGAGAACTATCGACGTCGCCAGGGTCAGGCATGCACTGCCTCCCACTCCAGAGAGTTCGGTAAGCATCCCAGCAATCTCCTGCAAACCCCACCTTGGCATCAGCGGTATAGAGTTCGCTGAAAGTGGTCGCGATGCGAGCACCGTGGCTCCCCGTGTCACCCCCTGCGGCAACGAATCCAAGACGGGCATGTCGGCCTGTGTCCCGGCAACGGTCATCTTTCCTCCACACACTGGAAGCGTATGCCGCCGCCACTCATCAGACGCCTCCTTCTAAAAGGCGGCGGACTTCGACGACCTTGCCGAGGATCTGCACCTCGTCGGGATTGGGAACGATGGGCTGATAATCGGAATTCTCAGGGCGTAGCTCGATGTGCCCGCAACCACCTGTGGAGGAAGAGTCCACGGCACCGGCGCTATTTCTTATGTAGAGAGTCTTGACCGTAGCCTCGTCGCCAATCAGCGCCACCACAACCGATCCTGAACTGGCCGTGGGCTGCCGCCGTACGATAGCCAAATCGCCGTCCATAATGCCAGCATCGCGCATGCTGTCACCCTGCACGCGCAAGGCAAACATCTCATCGTCGCTTCCGAACCGCGATGGCAGGTAGCCTTCAACCTCCTCAACCGCCAAATCAAGGGGGCCAGCCGGCACCCGGCCAAGCAAGGGAACGAGACGAGGTGCCCCGCCTTGGACCATGGTCTTGGGCAGTGCATAGCCACGTGCTTTGCCTGGTTTTTTGAGGAGCCGTCCTTCTTTAACAAGTGCAGTCAGATGAGAACGAGCTGACTCCACGGCACGAAAACCGAGTTCATCGCGAACTTCCCGTACGGTCGGCGGTTGCCCATCTAACAAGCGGTCGCGCATAAAACGAAAAATGCGCTCGCGGGTCTGCCCTGGAGGAGTGTGTGCCATCAGAATTCTGTCCATTCAGTCGGCTAGCTTGCTCTGCTTATACTGCCGGCTTTCGTTTCCGGAACAACAAAACGAAGTAAAACAGACATTTGTCTGTTTTGCAAGAGAGAAATCTATGCACCATTAAGTTGATAGGTTTTTCAAGGTAACGCGCTAGCGAAATCGGGCTAGAAGTCGAACAAAGATCAACGGCTAAACGCCATCTATAGGCAACCGGATCTCTACGATGAGCCCACCATCGGTGGCGTTGCGTGCGTCAACTGTCCCACCATGGAGCCGAACAGCACGCTCCGTGATCGCCAACCCAAGCCCTGTTCCGCCGCTCTCACGATCACGCGAATCGGCAATCCGGTAGAAGGGCTCGAAAAGGTGAGTCAATTGGTCGTCGGAAACACCTGGCCCATGGTCACGCACCGAAACGACGGCACAACGTGGCGGCGCCCTGTCACCTGACGAATCATCGACAACCATGTCTGAGAAGGTCAGCACGATCTCGACATCCGTTCCAGAGTCGGTGTAGAGAACCGCGTTGCGCACAACATTTTCAATCGCGCTACGCAGCAACAGTTCGTCACCTCGAACTGAGCACGGCTCCGAAGCCTTTACCTTGACCCCTGCGTCCTTGGCCTTGGCTTCGAAGTCAGCATCGGCAGTGACATCGTCAATTAGCCTATTCAAGTTGACACTGGCGAATTCCGGTTCCGAGGCGCCACTTTCAAAACTTGATAGCGACAATACGCGGCCAATCAGAACGTTGAGCTGCTCGGCCTCGACTTCAATTCGGTCAAGGGGGCCCGCTATTTCTTCACCAGAGCGTTGCCGGGCTAGGGCAAGCGCCACGTTAAGTCGGGCAAGCGGTGAACGTAGCTCGTGCGAGACATCGCTCATCAGTTGGCGCTGTGTAGTAAGCAGCGACTCAATACGCTCGGCCATAACATCAAAATCACGTCCCAGTTCAGCAAGTTCGTCGCGGCGTTTGCCCACGGCAGGACCAACGCGAACACCCAGGTTGCCAGAGGCAAATTGGTGTGTTGCATCGCGCAGTCGCAAGACAGGTGCCGTCAAATAGCGGGCCAACCCGAAGCAGAGAATTCCGGCGGTAAAAAAGACCGCAAGCAACCGCAATACCAGCTCGCCTGGCTGATCAACTAACGACGACCAAACACGCCACGCCGCCAAACTTGCCGGCGGGCCAATGGTGCCATCTGGGAGCCTCGCGCCCCGGCCTCCTCGGAAATTAATACGTCCACGGGCATCACCATCTTCCAACCGTCCGGCCTCGCGGCGACCATCTGCGTCCGATCTACCCCGGTACGGCCACTCCATCTCAGTGAGCACGACGTAGGTATTGCCTTCCGGACTGACGACCTGCAGCGCTATTAAGCGACCCCCCTCGAACGTTTCTATCACGAGCTCGTCATTACTGCCCGCCCGCTCGACGAGCTCGACACCACCATCGGGCACGACCCTGCCCGACAGCTCTTGAGCGTTATCGTCGAACAAGAAAGCGTTCAGTCGGTATCGTCGCTCTATGCGACCGAGATAATTAGCAAGGCCTTCACGCCCACGATCCTCGTAAGCCTCAATCACGGACTCCGCTGTTAGCGTCAAACCGGAAGCTACCGCGACCTCACCTGAACTATCTTGCAACGTAACGGTAGAGATCACGAATGCCGTACCGACCAGTGTCATTGCCAACCAAAACCATATGAAAATCTTGAAGTAGAGATTCCGCATGATCTGATTAGTCCACAGTGTCGACGTCTTTGCTCGGCAACGCATATAAATAGCCAACTTGACGCACCGACTTGATACGCTCCATGCCTTCGATCTCGTGACCAAGTTTCTTACGAAGGTTGCTAACGTGAACGTCGATGCTGCGGTCGTAAGGTGAGTACTTACGGTCTAATACCTGCTCTACAAGGCTTTCACGTTCAACTACACGACCAGCATTTCGCAGCAAAACTTCAAGAACGTTGAACTCCATAGCCGTCAAGTGAATCGGATTGGTGTCACGGGTAACTGTTCGCGAACCCGTGTCGAGCTGGATATCACCAATTACCACCTTTTCATTCAGGGCAGTGGCACCGACGTTAGCGTGCACGCCGCTGCGGCGCAGGATGGCTTGAATGCGGGCGACGAGCTCGCGCGGATTGAACGGCTTTGGAAGATAGTCGTCGGCCCCAATCTCCAACCCAACGATTCGGTCGACATCATCACCACGGGCAGTAAGCATGAGAACGGGAACGTTTGACTGGGAGCGGATCCGTCGTAGAGCCTCGAACCCATTGATTCCGGGCAACATGACATCAAGAATGATTAGATCGTAGTCGCTCTCGAGGGCACGGTCGGCACCATGGTCCCCATTACCTTCGGTGTCGATCTCGAACCCTTCCGATTCCAGATACTCACTGACCAATTCGCAGAGTTCAGCATCGTCGTCAATGACGAGAATTTTTTCCCCCACCGGGCCGTTGCCCCGCACGGGTTTATTAGGTTTTAGGCGTTTGCTTGCGGCATTCATCTCATAGTCACCGTAGCATGCGGAGGTCTTGTTTCAGGAGGGGAGCCCTGTTAAGAACTGTTAAGCCAAACCGCATGCGTTCTTACAAACTTTTACGTTGCCCAAACGGACACTAAACACCAATTCCTGCACAATTCGTATCCAGTAAACCGGTGAGCTTACCGAGACGGACTAGAGAGCAAGAACCAGGCCGATGTCAATGGGAGCGGCGGAGACTTGGGATCGTGCCAGTGTCCGGCTCAACTCAGCGTGCTGGTGTCTCAGAGGAACGGGGCACGTGTTCTATTGAAGGTGGAACAACCTCCGATTTAAAGGGGACGGACCTAGTTGCTTCTCTTGAAATCGACACGTGCCCTATCCTTTGACTGCCCTAGCAAGATGTATCTATCTGACGAAGACAACTCAGTGGCCATGCGCCAATAGTTACCGAAGCCTATAAGAGACTGTTAAAATTTTTTACTTGCAACCACCCCCACCACATTTCCCTTCTTAGCGCCTGGAAACCTCCATGAGCGAACAGGCTGTTGCCGAATCGGCCCCAACGGCCTCCAGCCAGCCTGCGATCATCGATTGCAAAGGGCTCGGAAAGACTTACATTTCTGGCAAGCTCGAAGTGCACGCCCTAAAGGGTGTGGACCTGCAGGTGATGCGCAACGAATTCGTCGCCATCATGGGACCATCGGGCTCTGGCAAGTCGACTCTCATGAACCTCCTGGGCTGCTTGGATACGCCCTCATTTGGCTCGTACCGACTAAACCAAACCGAGAGCGCTAATCTTGACGACGATGAACTCGCTGCAGTCCGCAACCAAGAAATCGGTTTCGTCTTCCAGACGTTCAACCTGCTAGCTCGGGCAACGGCGCTACACAATGTTGAGCTGCCACTCATCTACGCTGGCATGTCATCGCGCAAGCGACATGAGAGGGCAATGAATGCGCTCGAGCGCGTCAATCTAGGTCATCGTTGGGATCATCGCCCCAATGAACTATCGGGTGGAGAACGCCAAAGGGTGGCTGTGGCCCGGGCGTTAGTAAATAAACCAGCCATCGTGCTCGCAGACGAGCCCACTGGAAACCTCGACTCGCGAACTTCATATGAAATCATGAACCTCTTTGTGGAACTTCACAAAGCAGGCCAGACAATCATCATTGTCACTCATGAAAATGACATCGCCCGTTACGCACACCGTGTTATACGCGTCCTCGATGGCAACATTGTCGAGGACAAACGGCAGGTCCCAGCGACCCCTCCGCCACCACCCTCCGAAGGTGAAGAGCACGAGGCGCATGGCATCAGTGACATGCTGGGGTCCAATAAGTAGTAATGCCAGCGCCTTCAAGACGCTACGCTTGAACAAACAACGCAATCATCAGATAAGTCGGCAGGAAGTCCCAGCTCTCATATATGGGAGCAGGATCGAATCCGTTGCCTTACACTCGCGAAAGAGGCGTTAACGATCAGGGAGGACCGCCATGCACACCTTCGTCACGTTGCTGAACTTTACCGACCAAGGCATTCAAAACCTGAAGGACTCGCCACATCGCGCCGATATGTTCTTGGAAGTTGCCGAGAAGGCAGGCGCCCGCGTGAAGGATATGTACTGGACACTGGGTCACCACGACGGTGTTCTTATCATCGAGGCACCAGACGACGAGACCGCGGCCGCGGTTTTGCTGTCACTAGGATCCAACGGCAACGTAAGAATCGAGACGCTCCGCGCCTTTGACTGGGCTGAGTTCCAGGCGGTACTCGACCACATTTCCTGACCAATACCCCAAGGCGGGAACGGCACTCCGAGAACACCCGCCGTGTATCCAACGACTGATGGCCAAACAAATAGCCGAACGACCCTTGACCTACGGACGAATTTTTAAGTTCTGGGCACCACTCGCCGGGACCTGGTTGATGATGGCCGTCGAGGCACCATTTCTAGGTGCCATAATCGCGCGACTCCCTGGCCCCACCGAGAATCTAGCAGCGTGGGGTGTTTCGGTTGCCTTCGCCCTACTCATCGAATCCCCAGTAATCATGCTGTTGAGCGCTGCAACGGCACTGGTTCGCGACAAAACTAGTTACTTGGCCCTAAGGCGTTTTACTTACACCCTGAACATTCTGTTGACCGCTGTGATGGTGCTGGTTTTGATACCTCCCGTGTTTCGCGTCCTCACGGGGACATTGCTGAACTTGCCAAACGAAGTCGCGCAGCTAACGTACGGTGCACTGGTGTTGTTGCTTCCATGGCCGGCGGCAATCGGTTACCGGCGGTTCCTGCAAGGAACACTCGTACGACACAATATGACCCGTCGGGTCGCTTATGGAACGGTAGTACGAATGGTCTTCATGGCCTTGTCAGCCGCGATTGGGGTCAACTTCTTCAATTTTTCTGGCGCACAGGTGGGAGCCCTCGCCCTCTCCGCAGGTGTCGTGGCAGAGGCCATCGCTAGCCGGCTAATGGCCGCTCGGGTCGTCGCCGAACTGCTTGGTGGCCGTCGTGAAACCACCCAATCACAGGAGCTGACGTTGACCGGGATCGCCAACTTTTATTTTCCACTAGCAACGATGTCGATTTTGGCGATGACGCTACACCCCATGCTGACGTTCTTCGTCGGTCGCAGCCGTCTCGCATTGGAATCGCTCGCCGTCCTCCCCGTGGTGCACGGGCTAGTGTTCTTGTTTCGCGCGGTGGGGTTGTCGTATCAAGAGGTGACGATCGCATTGATGGGCGATCGTGCCGAAAACTACGACCGGATTGCCAACTTTGCGATCATTATAGGCGTTTCCACGTCAGCGATACTCAGTCTCATCATCTTCACACCATTGGCTAATGCCTGGTTCCAAACCGTCTCCGGATTGTCCCCAAAGCTTGCTGAATTGGCTCTTGCACCGGCTCGTATAGCAGCACTTTTGCCGGCACTTAGCGTACTGATGTCTTTTCAGCGAGCCATTTTGGTGCATTCACGACTGACGCGGCCATTGACTGGAGCCACCGTACTAGAAATTGCAGCGACTGCAGTGATTCTGTCAGTCGCTATATTCGGGTACCACATTATGGGCGCGATCGCTGCAACGCTTGCGATGGTACTTGGACGAGTTGCAGGCAACCTTTATTTGACGCCTCCATGTATCAAGGCGGTGCACAGCTTACGCAATGGAGGCCACACGAAACTGTAACAACGTTGTTCTTAGCCAAGTTTTTGAACGATGACAACTTTTGAGGCCTATGAGTTGAAGGATAGTATTAGCGGGATTGATTGGCAGGCCAATATCGAGATGTTTAGGGGTTTTTCGTGAAGATGAATAACTCATTGCTTGTACTGTTCGCAGCCATCCTCCTGCACACGCCCGTCAGCGCTACGGATGACTACCAACGAAATTGGAATGTCGACGTGATGCACTACCGGTTCCACCTGGAACTGCGTGACGACACCGACTCGATCGACGGTGAAACTGACATTACCGTTCGCTTCGTGACTGATGGAATCAGCGAATTTTCGCTCGACCTAACCGGTCGAGACCCAGGAGAAGAAACGGGGATGGAGGTCTCCGATGTGAGTCATAACGGCGAACCGGTCCGCTTTTCACACGCTGAAGACCGAATCACGATCTCGATGGCCTCTCCCTCGTCGGTGGAGGAACGTCGCATCTTCACCGTCTCCTATAAAGGCATACCAGCCGACGGCCTGATCATTGCCGAAAACATGTTCGGCGATCGCACTTTCTTTGGCGACAACTGGCCCAACCGCGCCCGTCACTGGCTGCCAACAGTCGACCATGTGTCAGACAAGGCAACGGTCGAGTGGATTGTCATCGCTCCCAGTCACTACCAGGTCGTCGGCACCGGGCGCCTTATAGAACGAACGAGCTTGAGCACTGGATATCAACAAACGCACTGGGGTTCGTCCATCCCGATCCCTCCTAAGGTGATGGTCATCGGCGCAGCACGTTTTGCCGTGCAGTATGTCGGGACGGTCTCCTCGGTACCGGTGCAATCTTGGGTTTATCCACAGAACCGCGATGAAGGTTTCTACGACTATGCCATCGCCGAGAAGGTACTGCGTTTTTTCGACGGTCATATCGGCCCGTTCCCATACGAGAAACTTGCCAATGTCCAATCAAAGACGCGTTACGGCGGCATGGAGAACGCTAGCAATATTTTCTATAGCGAGCGATCGGTGAGTGGCAATCGAGCCAGCGAGGGACTGATTGCTCACGAAGTCGCACACCAGTGGTTCGGCAACTCAGTTACGGAAAAAGACTGGCATCACATCTGGCTCAGCGAGGGATTCGCTACCTATTTCACCCAGCTCTACAACGAATTCACTCAGGGGCACGATGCCATTGAGAACGGCATGCGCGGAGCCCGGAATACGATTATTGCCTTTTACGCACAAAACTCAGAGTTGGCTCTGATCGCGGAGCAGCTTAGCGACCCAAATCGAATGCTCAACCGCAACGCTTATCAGAAGGGTGCCTGGGTATTGCATATGTTGCGCCGCCAAATCGGCGATGAGGCTTTTTGGGCCGGCATCCGCGAATACTACCGTCAGTACCGCGACACCAATGCACTAACCGAAGATTTTCAACGCATCATGGAAAAGGCTTCCACCCAGAACCTCCAACAATTCTTTCAACAATGGGCGTACGTACCAGGCCACCCGATACTGGAGGGCACATGGCGCTATGACACCAACGCTGGACAGCTCAACATCACCATTCACCAGACCCAACCCAGTGGAAATACCTTCATGTTCCCGCTCGATATCGAAATCTCCGTTAGTGCGGAAGTGCCAACGCGAGTTGAAACCCTACAGATGAGTAGCGCGGTGGAAACGTTTACTATCCCCGTCGATTCTGAACCGAACACAGTCACCCTCGATCCTGACACTTGGTTGCTATTCGAAGGTGAGCTATCACAACAAGAAGGCGACGTATCTCGATACTGATGTCAACCTGCCGACCTCGCAAACTCGTAGCCACCGCGATCATCGCTTCGGCGACGATGCTGGCAAATTGCGGGCCGCCGCTAGTCATTCCCCCACCTTTCGCAGAAGATACGCCCCGCTTGATGCTGTTTCTGGTCATCGACCAGTTCAGTCAGGAATATTTAGTGCGCATGCGGCAGGTGTTGTCGGGGGGGTTCGGGTATTTGCTCGACAACGGCGTGGTCTTCACAAACGCACACC
>JAYYTT010000247.1:0-5411 GCA_036344375.1 Acidobacteriota bacterium
GCGATCGCTGCCATCGACAAGCTATCTTTACCCCCGTCTATGGCGATGCCCAGGTCTAACAACACCTCGCTCAAGGCAACTGTCGCATCGTATAACTTAGCCCCCTCTCCAGGGAGCTTGGCGGCCCACATCCAGTTGCCCGAGCATTTCACGTCACTGAGATTGCTAGTGAGTGCCCAAACCAAGTTGGTAAGCGCCTCGCCAACACACATTCGCGCCATAGCAGCTGGATCGAGCAGGCCCTTGATCGGTTGTTCGCCAATGGCTGTAGCGGCTCCGCTGATGCCGAAATGGCTTTGTGCAACCACTGCAACGTCTGCGACTGTTAGCTGCAGTGGGCCGACACACTGCTGTTGCGCTACCAGACCTGTAACCGCGCGGTCGACCTTTGTAGTCAGGAAGCGTTTTGAACCTACCGACAACAAGCGTAAAACTCGTTCGAGCGCATTTGCTACCGAAAGGTTTACGGGGAATTCCAAGGGAGCTGATGAAGTTGAAATCCGGTCCAGGTCGAACGTCTTCCGCGGCATGTCGCCGAGCACCGCATCCAACTCCAAGTTGACCGGCTTTGAGTCATCGTGTTCATCCCACAAAACAATGCACCCGTCTCCGGTAACTTTGCCGACGAAACCCACGGGGGCCATTTCGCGGGCACAGAGATCTCGAAAGAGTGCCTCGTGTTCAGGCTTCAATAACAGTGCATCCTGCTCTTGGGACTCTGCCCCCCAAATCTCGAGTACCGATAGCGTTGCGTCGCCGACAGGGAAATCACGCACGTTGATTTGCGCACCAGCGGGTTCGACGATTTCTTTCAGCACGTTGCAGTTGCCGCCGGCGCCTTGGTCATGGATTGACACGATGGGGTTGGCGTCCCCGAGTTCTACGCAGGCACGCAGTACCCGGTTAACCTTCTGTTCCATCTCGGCGTCGCCGCGCTGTACGGCGTTAAAATCGAGTTCGGCGACGTTTTCACCCTGGACCATGCTCGACGCCGCGCCACCACCCATCCCAATCCTGTACGCGGGCCCCCCAATCTTCACGACCCACATTCCTTTTGCCGGCACATCCTTGTCGGTGTGCCGGGCGTCGATCTGTCCGATGCCACCGGAAAACATGATCGGTTTGATCCACTCACGTCGCTCACCGCTCGGCAAGCGCATACCAAACGAGCGCGTATAGCCTTGGATTACTGGCTCGCCAAATTTGTTGCCGTAGTCCGAAGCACCATCGGATGCCTCAATTTCAATTTGTAGAGGCGCAGCCAAGTTGTCAGGGTAGTTGAAGCTGCTGTTTTCCCATGGGAGAGGATAGTCCGGTATCTGCAGATTCCCGACGCAGTATGCGGCGGTGCCAGCGACAACTAGTGATCCACGTCCAGTGGCATGTACGTCGCGGATCCGGCCTCCAGTTCCGGTCTCGGCCCCAGGAAAAGGAGCGACTCCGGAAGGGAAGTTATGAGTTTCTGCTGTAAAAATAATGTCGTAGTCAAGTTTCTTGAGAGAAAAGGGGCTCGGTGCGCCAGGTTGTTTAGGCACAACTGTTTCTATCCGGTAGCCGCGAATTGCACTTGAGTTGTCACGGAAGGCGATGACGCTATTGTTAGGGTTGGCGTCTAGAGGCGCCCGTATCAATGCCATTAGATGGTTGGGCATTTCTTCTCCGTCGATGACGAGACGGCCATTGAAAAACCAATGCCGGGAGTGCTCGCTGTTGGACTGAGCGATGTCAAAACATTCGACATTGGTGGGATTGCGCCTGATGCGATCACGGAAAAGTGTCGTGTAATAATCGAGATCCCAATCGTCGAAGGCGAGGCCCATTTCTGCGTCGATGCGTTCAAGTGCAGCGTGGCCTTGCTCGAGTACCGGGACTTCAAGCACCGATTCGGGTGCGATTCCAGTGGCAAAACTGTCTAGTCGTTGTGGATAGAGGCACTCAGTCATACGGTCGTGCACAAGTGACAGGAACTCGGAGAGCTGGCGTTCGTCAAGTGGAGTGTCACTGTGTACAAGATAGCGTCGTGAGCGTTCGATCCGTTCGATACTTTCGAGTCCACAAGCCTTGCAAACCGAGACGGCGTTGGTCGACCAGGCTGTTGAGAAATTAAGGCGTGGGCCAACCTCAACTAGTGTCCGTCCATCATCCACTTTAAGGAAGCTCTTGGGGCTGAATTGATCTGGCTCGAAAGTCTCGCTTAGCAGCCAGCTAAGCACACTAGTTTCCTTCGTAGTGAGATTGTCAGCAGACTTAATGTTGAAGCAGAATTCGGAGTCGATGGCCTGAATGTCAGCCGAAACTTTTTCGCGAGCCTGTTGCAGAAGGGTGTTGGCTGCGGCTGCAGAAGCACCGGGAGTGCGGAAAAAGTGAATCAACCCCATGAACGATTTCAGTGCGTTGACGCCAGAAAACTGGAGTTTTGATATTTGGCAAGGATGAACGACTCAACGTCCGGAAGATACCGCATCTGAAGGTCGCTAGCTGACCGTTTTAGCCTAATTTCGAGGAACGGGTCTCGATGTGGTTTCACGATTTCCCTTGCACGGGATGGTTCGTGCGGTCAAGGTGGAAGCATTCTCTTGTGCCTCCAGTGTACAGTGGCTGGCGTGGTCCTGCGGGGTTCTTTGACTGTTGACAAACTAGTTGCAGCACGGAAAATTTTCGCCGGCAGGTTCAGTGAGTGGTTGTCGTTGTCGCAAACCGGCATCCATGAGACAGGCTGAGGTGAGTTGATGATGTTAAAAACTATAATCGCGCTGTTCTTCCTAGTTGTCTCCGGCGGGTTTGAAGCAGACAAGGCTGCAGGCCGCAATGCTGGGGAAATCCGTTCAGGCCAGAACGCCTCCACTCCAGCAGAACAGCAGGAGGGGCCAGATACTGCAACGTCTGCGCGCTTGGACCCCGTGCATTTCTCGAACCTCAAGTGGCGCAGTATCGGCCCGGCGATCAGAAGCGGTCGTGTTTCGGACATTGCCGTAGTAGAGAGTGATCCTGACATCATCTACGTGGGTACAGCTGGAGGTGGCGCCTTTAAATCCGTGGACGGTGGGATCACCTGGGATCCGGTGTTTGAGAAGGAAGGAAGCTCTGCAATTGGCGGCATTGCCGTGGCGCAGTCAAATCCAAACGTTGTGTGGATCGCCACGGGGGAGCCAAACGGACGAAACTTGGTTAGCACATCCTGGGGTGACGGTGTCTACAAGTCGGAAGATGCGGGCAACAGCTGGACTCACATGGGGTTGCGTGGTTGCCAACAGATGGGACGTATCGCCATCCACGCGAATGATCCACAAACTGTATTTGTCAGTTGTATCGGATCGTTGTGGGACACGGCTGAGGACAATGAAAGCCGAGGTCTTTACCGAACCATAGACGGCGGTGGCACATGGCAAAAAGTGCTCTCAGCGGGTTCTCGGGCAGGCGTCGTCGAGGTGGTGATCAACCCGGACGATCCAGACTTGCTCTACGCCGGTGCGTGGCAGCGTGAGCGCCGTGATTGGAGTTGGTTGTCCACAGGTCCCGAAAGCGGCGTGTTTCGCTCGATTGACGGTGGGGGGACATGGGACCGGCTTAGCAACGGACTCCCCACTGGAGATACTGGGCGTGTTGGTCTGTCGATATGCCGAAGTCAGTCGGACACCATCTATGCCGTTACCGAGGGGGATGGTGGCGGCATTTATCGCACCAATGATCGAGGAGCGAGCTGGAAGCTTCTCAATACGGAGGTCGGATCCTCTCATTGGTATGGGCAAGTGCGTTGCGATCCTAACGATCCTGACAGGGTTTATGTCCTTTCCACCCAGTTTTACGTCTCCGAAGATGGTGGCGAGACTTTCCGTACCGACCTGTTGGGCAGGAGCGTCCATGTCGATCATCACGCACTGTGGATCGATCCCGCTGACTCAGACCATCTCGTGCTCGGCAACGATGGGGGCGTGTATTTCTCGAACGATGGTGGAACGCATTGGCGCCACGTCGGGAATTTGCCAATCATGCAGTTTTTTGAAATCGGTGTCGACATGCAGGAGCCCTTCTACCATGTCTACGGGGGCACCCAGGACGACATGTCATGGGGTGGTCCGAGTGAGACGCGTCATGATGACGGTATCGTCAACGACGATTGGTATATGACAGTGGGCGGGGACGGATTTTACGCTCGTGTCGATCCCAGTGATCCCACCATCGTCTACTCCGAATCGCAGAATGGTGGAATAGTGCGCTTTGATACCCGAACAGGGGAACGTAAGCGGATCAAGCCCGTGGATCCTGAGGTAGGGGAAGGGTATCGCTGGAACTGGAGTGCCCCTATTTTGATATCACAACACGATCCGACAACCGTGTTTTTCGCTGCTGAAGTGCTATTTCGGAGTCGGAACCGTGGCGATACCTGGGAGGTAATTAGTTCCGACCTGACACGAAAACTCACGTACGAAAACCAGATGAACGACTACGGGACCATCCGTGTTATTGCCGAATCCCCACATCGGCGCGGAGTCCTTGCTGTAGGGACTGACGATGGCTTAGTCCAGGTGACGCAGGACGGCGGGGAGACATGGCAGACAACGGAATCTCTCCCGGGTGTACCAGATCTAGCCTTGGTACGGCGCGTCATTTTGTCGGTGCACGATGGCGACACGATCTATGTTGCATCGTCGAACCATGAATACAACGATTTCAGTCCGTATCTCATGAAAAGCATCGATTTCGGTCGCAGCTGGATCTCGATCACTGGAAACCTTCCCAAGGATCAACATATCCGTGCATTGGCAGAGCACCCACGTAATCCGGATCTTCTGTTTGTCGGCACCGAGCGCGGTGTCTGGGTCTCTATCGATGGCGGTGGTTATTGGGTTCCGCTCAAGAACAACCTGCCCACCGTGCCGATACACGATATGGTCGTCCATCCACGCGAGAATGATTTGATAGTCGGCACGCATGGCCGCAGCATCTGGATTCTCGACGACATCAACATGCTCGATGAACTGTCAGCTACGGTCGCCACTCCTGAAGCACGTCTGTTTAGAGTCTCGCCTGCACTGCAGTTCAATTCATTCAATCGTGGCCGGCAGTTCAACGGAGACAGCTATTATCGGGCGTCAAATCCACCAAGAGGGGCAATACTAGACTACTGGCTAGACCCTGCTGTGATGGTTGGTCCGGACAGTGAGCAGCCTCCTCCGGTATCGCTTGAGATTTTCGACCTGGGCGGCGCGCGGGTCCGGTCCCTGGATTTGCCTCAGGCTGCAGAGAGTCCAGGTAGTCACCGCGTCGTCTGGGATATGCGTTACGGGCCATCCTATGTACCCCCGGAGGGTGGTGAGGGCGGAACTGTTAGAGGGCCTTGGGTGCTGCCCGGAGAGTATGAAGCTCGCCTCACTGTTGGCGGGATGGTCAGCAGTCAACCAGTGGTTGTC
>JAYYTT010000248.1:0-5476 GCA_036344375.1 Acidobacteriota bacterium
ACATTGTTGAATCGTCTTGTTGGCGTCAAGGTAGCGATTACGTCAAACAAGCCGCAAACAACCAGGCACCGTATTCTCGGCGTGTTGACTCGTCCTGGCGGCCAGTTTGTGTTTGTAGACACTCCTGGTGTCCATCGGCCTCACTATCGTATGAACAGGCGAATGATGCACACGACGCGCTCGGTGCTACGGGATGTTGATCTCATTGCCTTGCTAATCGACGTTACCGAGGAATTTGGGGCTGGCCTGCAGTACGCTATCGATCTTGTTGGAAGGACCAAAGTGCCCACTTTTCTCCTACTCAATAAGATCGACTGCATTGCCAAGCCTAAGCTTCTCCCTGCGATTGCATCCTTTAGTGAGAAGGGCTCCTGGGCCGAGGTGATTCCTATCTCGGCGCGGAAAGGTGATAATTGTGAGCCCTTTCTTGATGCAGCCCTTAACCACCTTCCGAAAGCTGGACCGCTTTTCCCCGACGACTCTCTGACCGACAGGTCTGAGCGTTTCTTGGCGTCCGAGTTGGTGCGGGAGCAGGTTCTGCGTCGAACGCGAGATGAGTTGCCGTACACGACAGCAGTCATCGTCGACGAATGGCAAGAGCCTGAGAAAGACGAAGGCACTGTGCGAATTTTTGCGACCATCATGGTTGATGGGGAGTCACAAAAACCGATTGTCATCGGGCGGGGAGGCAAGATGCTTAAAGCCGTGGGTACTGTGGCGCGCGCGCAAATTGAAGAAATGCTGGGCCGGAAGGTCTTTTTAGACTTGCACGTGAAAGCCCGGCCAGGGTGGCGAGAAGACCCGCCCGTGCTGGACCAATTGGGGATCGACGACTGATGGCACGACAGCAAATAGCGGTGTTGGTGGATCCCTTGCGCAGATTGCTGCGCCGGGGGGCCACTGGAAATACGGCCAACATGTTGCGCAAGTTGCACGCTGCGGACGTAGCTCGACTCATCGATTTTCTGGGGGATGATCAGAAAGACACCGTTTTTACACTTATGTTGGACGAGGCGCCGGAGCGGGCGGCCGATTTGATCCGTGAACTTGACGTGCCAGTGGCAGTCATGTTTCTCGCTGGTCTGTCAGACGATCAGGTGGCCAGTGTTATTGCCGAACTTGATCCGGATGACGCTGCCGAGATTATTCCGGCAATGCCCGAGGAGCAGGCCGAGCGTGTCCTTCACTTGATGAAGGACAGTGCTTCGGAACCTGTGGAAGGGCTACTTTCGTATGAAGAAGAGACTGCCGGCCGAATCATGAGCCCAGAGGTCTTTGCCCTTGAGGAGCACGTTTCAACTGCGAGCGCGATTGCTGCCTTACAAACATCACGGTCCGAAGATCTTGAAATGATTTTCTATTTGTACATCGTGGACGATCGAGGGCATCTCGTCGGTGTCTGTTCGCTGCGCGAGTTGCTCCTTTCTGACCCGGCAGTAAAACTCGGTGAGACCATGAATACCCGATTGACATCGGTAAATACTGGAACCGATCAGGAGGAAGTCGCCCGTCTGGTGGCTCGATACGATCTATTGGCTTTACCGGTTGTGGATGACGAGAACAAGCTGGTCGGCATAATCACTGTGGACGACGTCATCGACATCATCCGTGAAGAAGAAACCGAAGACATGTTGCTGATGGCCGGTGTTGGTGAAGGTGACGAGGAAGAGGTCTTGCGTGCTCCCATCTGGAGAAATGCGCTTCAGCGATTTCCCTGGCTACTGGCGGCATTCGTCGGTGGCATTATCGCTTGGCAGATCTACGAGGGTTTTACAGTCAAACTGAATACGACCAGTGGTGAAGGCGAAGTATCCTTGATTGTTGTTCTGGCGGGCTTCATTCCGATCATCGCCGGGATGGGTGGGAACTCGGGAACGCAATCTGCGACCATAGTCGTTAGGGGCTTGGCTACCGGGCGAATTCACGGAGGGCTCGACTTCCGTGTGGTGGCACGGGAACTGGGGGTCGCAACTATTATGGGCGTCACGTTCGGAGGCTTGCTTGCCGTCGTTGCAAGGATGGGTTTTTACGAGATCCCGCCGCTGATGTCGGCCGTTCTTGGTTTGGCAATCGCTGCTAGCATGACGATGGCCGCTGTGGTCGGTGCGGCCGTGCCGATGCTCATCCGGTGGATTGGCTTTGATCCGGCGATCGCTACCGGTCCGGTCGTTACCACTGCCATCGATGTCGTGGGCATTGCTACCTATTTCCTCATTGCCACGATGTTGTTGGCGGGCTGAGACATCAGGTGCCGCTGCGTCAAACGCCCGCCTATGCTTTACGTTGCTATCCGCTCGGTGAAGCTGACCTGATCATCGTTTTCTACACCTACAATTTCGGATGCGTGCGATCGGTGGCGCGCGGTGCACGGCGAGTTCGGAGCAGGTTCGGGAGCGCCTTCCAGCCGTTCACCCAAAGCGAGCTAGTGTTTTTCGAGAAGGAAGGACAGGACCTCACCCGTGTGGCTTCCTGTGAAGTCGCACGTTCTTTCTATGAATCATTGCTGACTCCAGAATCAGCCGCGCTGGCAGCCTACTTCGCTGAACTTATGACCGAGTTCACGGTCGAGCGCGATCCCAACCCGGCATTGTTTCGCCTCATCAGTGCCGTTTTTGAGGCTGTGGAGGGCGGCATTCCGTTACCCGTCGCGGCTCGTTATTTCGAGATCTGGATGCTGCAGTTGTCGGGCTTTCTACCGCTACTGACAAGTTGCGCTAACTGCGGTACGCAACTGGAAGCGGCACGGTGGGCGGTGGGACATCCGCCGGAGTTCGTTTGCCGTGAGTGCCACCGGCAGTTCGCTGGCAGTAGGCTGCTATCGCCTGCGGGTACTGCCCTGCTAAAGGAGATTCTCAAGAAAAAGCCACAGGAGGTTGCAGAGGGTGCTGGTCATGATGCGCAGGCGGTCCATCGACTTGCTACCGTTAACCGGTTATTGATTCGCGGACATATTGGCAAAGAGTTGCGCACGGTCAGGTACCTTGATCGCCTGCGGCGAGGCACCCGCAAACTGCGTTTTCATGCTGCGTCCCCAACATCAGATCACCCTCCTTCAGGGCGATCCATTGCACATTGACTATGAGCACCATCCAGATTTTGGACTCGCTCGTTATCGATCGCATCGCCGCAGGCGAGGTCGTTGAACGGCCAGCATCGGTAATTAAGGAACTAATTGAGAACTCGCTTGATGCTGGGGCGGGGCGCATTTCAGTGCAACTAGAAGACGCCGGGACTGGACTCATAGAAGTGGTAGATGATGGGGATGGTATTGATCCCGTTGAGGTGGAGCTTGCATTCGCCCAGCATGCGACTAGCAAGGTAGCAACACTTAATGATCTAGACGCAATTACTACACTGGGGTTCCGCGGTGAGGCACTGGCGAGTATAGCTTCAGTGTCGTGCATTGAACTCACGACTGGGACCGGCGATGGTCCCGGTGTCCGTATCAAAGTAGAGGGGGGACAAATTCTCCACGTTGAGCGGGTCGCTTGGCCACATGGAACTACAGTGCGAGTCGCAGATCTTTTTTTTAACACACCAGCGCGCCGTAAGAACCGAAAAAAACCTGCGACGGAGCTCCGCCACGCTAGCCAGGTAGTTACCGACTACGCACTCTGCCGGCCCGACATCTATGTCAGCCTTGCTCACGGGAAACGTTCGTTAATGGCGGTGCCACCGGCTGCCACTCTGGCTGATCGCGTAAACGACGTTTTGGGTGATCAGGTGGCATCGAATTGGCTATCGGTGGAGGGGCAGCCGGGACCATTGTCGATTCGGGGTGGTATCACTAATCCAGATCACCAGCGGCCAAATCGCAATGAGATTCGTTGGGTTGTGAACGGGAGACCAGTTTCTGACTATCGACTAGTTCACGCACTTGTAAGCGCCTACGAATCGTTGCTTGACCATAAGAGGTTCCCGGTCTCTGTGATTTTTCTTGAACTTCCAGTGGGGGATGTGGACGTCAACGTGCATCCTCGTAAGGCTGAGGTTCGTTTTGCCAACCCACGTGCTGTCTATCAAGCGGTTCGTAACTCAGTGCGGGAGTCTTTGGCACGCCAACTCCCCCCGGTAAACATTCTAGGGGGCGATGACCGACACCCGGGCGGGAACGCGGAGTATGTCGTGGAGTCGGAAAGCGCTGCAGCTAGCTTTGGCGGGTCGCAATACCGGTCCGTTGCTGAAACAGGCAGTCAATCGCTGCCGGTTAATGATTGGATCGTGTCGGAGGGTACGCCAACGACGATTCGCAACCAGTCCACTTTGCCTCCGGGCAAAGAGATTAGTGGAACTGCTGGATCCATACGGCTCCTAGCCCAGTACGACAATACCTACATTGTTGCGGCGGACCGTAAAGGTATTTTGGTTATCGACCAGCATGTTGCCCACGAGCGAGTTCTCTACGAACAAGTGTTGACCCAGATTGAGGCCCGTACCCTAGAGGCACAGCATCTTTTGGTGCCAGAAACTATCGAGCTTACTGCTGGCGAGGCAGCGATTATTGAGGAACATTCCGACCTGCTGGAATCTCTAGGTTTTGTAATCGAGCCTTTCGGTGGCAAAACTTGGGCGTTGAGGACTGCGCCCGCCATTCTCGGGAGCCGGGATCTCGGCGAGACAGTGCGTTCGTTAATCACGTCGTTGGAACAGGGGGCTGGTCCCGAGGCACTCAAAGACGCGCGTCAAGACATGGCGGCCTCGATTGCCTGCCATGCGGCGGTTCGTGCAAATCACCCTTTAACGCGCGAAGAAATGGTACACCTCATCGCCGACCTTGAGCGCTGCGAGTCGCCGACACGTTGCCCACATGGACGACCAATCCTGGTTCGTGTCGATCACGATGAGCTGGAGCGTCGACTCAAGCGACACTAGGAGGTTGCTGGGCGGCTCCCCGGTTTCTGGATTGGCTCGTGAGCTGTGCACTGCGGGCAGGCGCTGACTTCGAACGTTGGAATGTCGAGCGTGATCAAAGATATTAGTGGCAGTCCACCGATATCATTCAAACCACTGCGGTTTGCGATACAAGCTACCCCAACCGGTTTTCCGCCGCAGAACCGAATAGCCTCGACTGTTTCAAGCGTGCTACGCCCAGTTGTCACCACATCTTCGACGACCAAGACGCTGAGACCGGGGCCAAGCACAAAGCCGCGGCGTAGAAGCGTCATCTTTCCGTCGACGCGTTCAGTGAAACAAGAGCGCGTGCCAAGGGCACGTCCTACCTCGTGGCCAACAATGATGCCGCCCAGGGCAGGGGAAACTACTGCGCTGATCTGGCCGGCTACCGTCTTGCGCCATTGTTTGGCTAGTTCACGACCCATTTGTTCGGCCAATGCAGGGTGCTGCAATGCCACCGCGCACTGCAGATACTGTGGCGAGTGCAAGCCGGACGACAGTTGGAAATGGCCGTCCATAAGGGCACCCGAATCGGTGAGTAGTCTAATGATTTCTTGGTCTTTCATTCTGTTGCCTTCCAAAC
>JAYYTT010000249.1:0-3547 GCA_036344375.1 Acidobacteriota bacterium
AAACATGGTTCGGAATTAGCAGGGCTGGTCCGTCATGGGGTACACGCTTGGGGTGGACCACCCTCAGTTTGTAAACCGTGTGGGTCACAAGCACGAATCCCAACCGGAGGAACGCCTCGGGCAGCAAGTGCAAAGACCAGTAAGTTCCCGCAGCTACAACAAGCCCGGCAACTAGCATGATGCCCCTTGGTGAGACCCCAGCAACAGCGAGTCCGAAGGCGCTCAGCGATCCGGCCAGAATGGCTGCACTAATTAGGATGTTGGCCAGCGCGATGACCGCACCGCGTCTTTCTGAAGGTGCGTGCCACTGGATAAGGGCATGGATCGGAACGATGATTAATCCGCCCGAAACACCAAGCAGGATCATCACAATTAACGTGCCGACGATTTGTGGCGCCCATATCGCCATCGCCAAGGTGACTAACGCCATGCCAACGGCGCCTGCCGGGATCAAACCAAGTTCCACTTTGCCTGCCGATAGTTTCCCCGCCAGTACACTTCCGACCGCGATACCAATACCTAGCACTGCAAGTGGCAAGCTCGACAGTGTGTCAGAGAGCTCTAGAGTTGCCTTTGAGTAGACGAGTATGTTCTGTCCAAGCAAGCTGGCAATCCCCCACAAGTAGGCGGCTCCCATGATGACAAGCCGCAAGGTGCGGTCCTCGCGAATTACCTTGCCGGCCCCACGGAACGTGCCACTTCCATCACTTTTGGAACGCGATGCGGGAACTCGGGGCACGGTGAGGGAAGCCGCAAAGCCGACCAAGGCCAAGACAGCCAGGATACTGCCCACTATCCAAGGGCGCGTGGCACCAAATAAGTCTGAAAATGGGCCAGCGGCCGCAGTTCCGATGATGATCGCCAACGTCGTCCACATCTGCAGAAGACCATTACCCGCCGATAGCCTTTCTTTCGGCAACACCTCGGGCAGAATTCCCATCTTGGCCGGGCTAAACAGGGCGCTCTGTGCCCCCATGCAGGCGAGGATCATGAACGGGAGGGTGGCATCCTCAGGGTATCGATACAGGCTGTAGCCAACTGCGCCCATTAGCCAGATCTCAAGGAACTTCATGACAACGATAACGGTGCGCTTGCTAAAGCGATCGGCGACCATAGCTGCCGGCAATGACACCAGCATGAGGGGCAATGTCAAGGCAACAAACGCCTTTGTAGCCTCAACCTGCGATGCGCCTGCAAATGCGACGGTTCCCGGTGTCAGTGCTAGGTTTCTCATCGCCATCAGGGCAACGAAGACCTTTAATGCATTGTCGTTGAACGCACCGAGGAACTGGGCTACAAGTAGCCCACGCAGCGGATGTTTGACTCGAGAATTGCCGTCCATGTCACCCACTCAAACGGTCGCGGCTAACGCTTAGTAAGCCTTTGGTCGATCAATTCAACCGGATGACGGGCCTCGCATCCTCCGATATCAGCTATTTGCGCCCGGCATGAGGTGCCGCAGGCAAGGTATCCGCAGGTCATCTGCACACCTCTCGCCTGATTTGCCGCGCCAGCGAGTTCATCGAGTTCAGTCATTAAGCGCCGACCCAACTCCGCGCTAATAGGATAGTAATCGCCTTTGTAACCGAACGATCCTGCCATGCCACAGCATTCGGCTGATGTCACCTGGACCTCCATCCCGGGGATTGAGCCCAACAGCTTTACCGCAGCGGGAAGCCACCCCAGGGTTTTCTGCTGGCAATGGCCGTGTAGCACCAACGGCGAGAGTCGACCATCAGGAACTGGGGTCCATGCCGAAGTCTCCCCCCCGTCCATTGCAGCACCAACGGCACTAAGCTCGGCAAGTAAGAATTCCAGGACTTCAAAGGTTCCGGACGCGACCTCGGCAGCATCGCTTCCAGGTAACAACTTGGCGTGATCGTCAACCACCGCGCTCAGACAGGAAGGTTCGATACCAACGACAGCCTGCCCCGTCTTTACTGCTGGAGCCAGAAGTTCCTGAAGCTTCTTGGCCTGCCTCCTCGCTGTTTCCAACAAGCCCTGCGAGAGAGCACCACGTCCACAACATTGCCCTGCGACGAGGACCACCCCTTTACCGCATTTCTCCAGGCATGAAATTGCCGCCTTGCCGACATCCGTGTCGACATGCTCAGTGTGGCAGTCTGCAAACAGGAACACCGTCGAACCACGACGGTCGTTGCTGAGTCGCTGCACCTGATACCGGGTTTTCACCACGCGACCCCCGCGTCGACGGTGCCACTCGGCCAGGGTCTCCGAGTTGGGCAACGGCAAAGTACGCGCGGAAGAGAGGCCGACAAAACGGGACAAGACAGCACGAGCCGGGCGAAATCGCATGAGGTTGCTCCAAACTCCCTGGCGGCTCATGGCATAGACCCTCGCCGGATCCGAGAATAGGCGCTTCTCAAGGCTCACTGATCCATCCTCCTGGACGGGCAGAACACGGTCGTAGACAAGGCGTTCGATCAAGCCGCGCTGGGGGGATCGCTGGAGAGCGATACGTTCGCGGATCACGGTGTTGATCCACGGTATATCGATTTTCACCGGGCAAATATCCTGACAGCGAGAGCAGGTTGTACATAAGGCATTGAAGTCGGCAGCCGTGTCAAGGCTGCGAACGCCAGCCTCCCAAGCGTTACCGATCCCCGAGTGATAGGTTGGGCCGCCGTACACGTGTCCACCAACTACCTGGTAAGGCGGGCACACGGTCATGCAACCACCACAGCGGATGCAATAAAGCGCTTCAGACAACAGTTCGTCGTCACGCATCGCCATACGGCCATTGTCGAGTAAGACCACATGAAACGAGCGGGCCGCACCGTTGAACATCGGCGACGCTCCCCACCCAGGGCCCGAAATAAACGACAGGTACGAAGTCAGTATCTGCCCCGTCCCAGTGCGCGGCAGAAGCTGTAGAAACGGCAGCAAGTCCGCAGCACGGGGCAGAATCTTCTCAATGCCAGCAATTACCACGTGTACCGGTGGCACCTGTGTCGTCATGCGGGCGTTCCCCTCATTCTCGACGATGACCACAGTACCGGTATCAGCTAACAAGAAGTTGGCTCCGGTGATCCCAAGGTCAGCGGAAAGAAAATCAGCGCGCAGTTTTTCTCTCGCCAACTGAGTAAGCTCGGCAGGTTCTTCGGGAGGATCTTCAACGCCGAGTTTCTCTCGAAACACGCAGCGCACATCGTCGACTGACATATGGATGATTGGCGCTACGATGTGCGAGGGGCGATCATTGGCAAGCTGCACGATGTACTCGCCAAGGTCAGTTTCGCGGACATAGAGACCAGCCGTTTCCAGCGCAGCGTTAAGGTGAATCTCCTCGCTGGTCATCGACTTCGATTTAGTAATTCGCTGGGCGCCACTACTTTTTGCGATTTCAGTGATAATACGACAGGCTTCTTCACCATTTTCAGCACGATGCAGGTGACCACCCTGTTGTTCCACCGATTTGGTTAACTGTTCAATGATGGCTGGCAGGTCAGCGATCGCTTCTTCCTTGATCCTCCGCGCCGCTTCACATGCTTGTTCATAGCCGGGAAAGCGAGCAATGACTTCACGG
>JAYYTT010000250.1:0-3858 GCA_036344375.1 Acidobacteriota bacterium
TGTACAGCAAAAGACCCAGCGGCACCAATAAATTCACGACCCAAGGTCGGATGGCCCGTTGGGCGTTCCCCAGGTCAAAGATGAGTGCGTAAAGGATGACTGCAGCGGCGAAGATGACGCCAGCTTGGAACCCTCCTCCAGGGCCGTAATCTCCGTGCCACTGGACATAGAGAGCGTACAGGAGCATGTAGGGGATCAGCAGCTTCGCGACGACGCGAGGGACAACTTGGTCTTTCATGGCCCCACCCCCCTCGTTGTCTTCGGCGAAGCCGCGCGCCGTCTGCGGGCGCCGCCGAGCAAGATCATAACGCCAACCCCGGCGGTGAGAATGACGGCAGTTTCCCCCAGAGTGTCATAACCGCGGTAGCTTGCAAGAACGGCGGTTACAAGGTTAGGAACCTCGATCTCGTGTGGGGATTCCTCGATGTAGCGGGGCGCTACATGCACGTTAGCTGGTGCCTGGGGGTCGCCCAGGCGCGGCAAGTCGATTGTCCCGTACACTAAGATAGCGCCGGTGACCACAACCACGACAAGTGGCAACAGGGGTGCGTGCTCGGGCTGTTTTTCTTCGCTCGTCGTCAAAGAGAGCGTGACCAATATCAGCACGGTCGAAATACCGGCGCCTACAGACGCTTCGGTAAAGGCCACGTCCGGTTGGTCAAGAAAGCTCATCCAGCATGCTCCAAGCAAGCTATAGATGCCAGCCACAATGGTGGCCGAAAAGAGCCCCCTCAATCTGGCAATTCTGATAGCAGTGAAGACTAAAAGGGCGAGAAGCACGAAGCCGATAGCCGAGCTCATTCCTGGCCATCCTGTCTTCCGAGCACAGGGTCAAGTCCTCGGGTGTGCGCGGCGTGGGCAATTGCGTGGGTTGCGGTTGGACTGGTGATCAAGACAAAGAACAAAATAAACAGGAGCTTAACGGTCACCAGTGAAAACCCCGCCTGTGTCATCAGTCCGATCAATATGAGGCCCGCACCGAGGGTGTCAATGATTCCAGCTCCATGCAGACGGGTATAAAAATCGGGGAGTCGAAGTAAGCCAATCGCCCCCGTAACACAGAAGAAGGATCCTCCTGCGAGAAGTGCCCAAGAGAGATAGTCAACCCACTCCATAATCAGTTGGCCGCGTCCTCGGAGGGGTTGCTCCGGCTTGTTTCAGCAAGGTCGCCATACTTGAAGTACTTCAGTACAGCGATCGTGCCAATGAAATTAATTAAGGCGTACACGAGGGCCAGATCGAGAAAATCTGGGCGCCCGTTCAGAAAACCGAGAACCGAGATGAACAACACAGTGCTTGTTCCGAACGAATTCACGGCCATGACGCGGTCGAAGACCGTTGGACCAAGGGCTCCCCGTGACAATGCCAAGGCCATCGTTACCAGGATCGCACTCATCGCACCAACGAACATCAACGGCACCCTTCTAAATGGGTGACCCGTCCATCCATTTCCCCAGTTTCCACCCCTTCACCGGCCTGTTGCGTCAGCGCATGCACGGTGATGGTCGTTTCGTCCACGGAGACAGACACAGTACCTGGAGTAAGAGTTATCGAGTTGGCATAAACAACGCGACCTATCTCCGAAGACTGGCTCGCGGGAACCACGATCATGTTTGGGTTGATCAACATCCGCGGACCGAGGATACGGCGGGCAACATCAATGTTGGCTTTGACAATCTCCCAGGCAAGCCACGGAATGTAAGCCAGAGTTCGAAACGTTGTGAGCTGAAGTGGTGCCCCTTCCGAATCGATGATTTCCATCCGCCAAGCGATATAGATCACCAAACCACTCGAGACCATGCCCATTATTGCCAACAATGGCTTGAAATGATCTCCCCACGGCCAAGAGAGCCCCGACCATAGGGTCCAAGCTCCCAGGAGGAGAAGATACAAGGTGATGATGTGTCTCATGTCAGCTTGCCAATGTGCCTCGCACCGCGCGTCGACAGAGAAAATAACGTGCCCCCAGGGGGCGCGCGAGGCCATTATACTGGCATCGGCCCGCTCGTTGCTCAAGCTTCCCTCTAACTTCCCGACCCATTGGTGGCTATTTGCGAGACCGCAAACTGCTTGCCGCCATTCAGAGGTGACGATACAATTTTAGAGAAGCGCCTTCGTGCCTTCCCCGAGCGTCATCTCAACCTAACGAAACCCGTCCGCCCCGCTCGCCTGATTCGCAATGGAGAATTTTCCACACCTGCCGACGCTCCTGTCTGTTGGCGCCGCAGTCTTTTTTTTGATGCTGGTTTTGAACCAGTTTCTCTTCAAGCCATTGCGGAGCATCATCGACGACCGCGAGAGGCGCACCACGCACGCGCAGGAAGAGCTTCAAGCGGCCAACGTTTTGAACGCTGAGCGTCTCGACCAGATCGAAAATCGTCTAAAGGAGGCACGCCGCGAGGCTTACGATATCCGGGATGCTGCGCAACGTGAGGGGCGGGCCAAGCGGGATGAACGAATGATGGAAGCCCGGCAGGCAGCTCAAGACATCGTTGAGAAGGCGCGAGCAGAGCTCGCGGCGGACGTTGAAATCGCCCACCAAGATCTCGAGTCGGAGGCCGAGCGGCTGTCGCAAGTGATTGCTGAACAGGTATTAGGGCGCCCAGTTGGACCCAAGGGGGGAAGCAACTGATGTTTGCCGGACACCCTTCGCAGCCGTCACAGCTAATGGTCAGACTAGCCTTTTTCATTTCAATTCTGGTTCCGATTACGGCCTTCGCTGGCACCTATTCCGTGCAAGAACCGGCCGAACACATTGCGGTTCAAGAAGGCGACGCGCAGCATGTGGAAGATGAAGCTCATGGACCCGAGGCTAAGCCTTGGTTCTACTGGCCAGCAAAATGGTTCAATTTTGTCGCCCTTTGCGGCCTCTTGTACTGGGTACTGGTCGTTCCGCCAGCTGTAATACGGGACATATTTTCGTTTTCTGGGTTGAAAGTGGTTCTTGCCGACCGCGCGCAAAGCATTTTTGCTGCACGGGACCTGGCTTTACAACAATCGGAAGAGGCAACGCGCGTGCTTTCCGGGTCAGAACAACGCCTGTCGAAAATTGACGAAGAAGTTGCCACTCTCGTAGAAGAGGCGCGTCAAGATGCTGAGCGTGAAAAAGGCCGTGCTTTGGAGGACGGAAAGCGAGAGGCCGAGAGAATTATCGAGGTGGCTGAACGCGAGGTAAATAATGAACGAGTTGGTGCCAACCGACAACTCAGAACCTTTGTGGCCGACCTTGCGGTCAATATGGCGGCAACGAACATGGCCGCTCACCTAACTACAGACGACCATAATGAGCTTATTCGCGATTACGTGTCGCGCTTAGGCAAAAGCATGGCTTGAGGGAGGAAACAATATGCTCAGCCACGCTATAGCGCGCCGTTACGCGAAGGGACTCCTCGAAGCAGTCGCCGTGATTGCCTCTGGTCACGAGACTAATATCAAAGAGGACCTAGCCAGCCTTGTTGAGGCGATTGATGGTCACGACGGGCTAAAGCTGCTTATCATGATGAACCCAGCCGTTTCCGTACAGCACAAAAAAGCAATATTAGGCAAAATAATGGAAACTATGACGCTTGATGCTACAGCAAGACGGTTTGTCGATGTTCTGGCGGAAAAAGAACGACTAGATCACCTGGCATTGATTTCCGACGTGTATGGAGATCTCGTTGACGAAACGTCTGGCGTCGTCAACGCAGAGATTACTACCGCGGCACCACTGGACTCCGGACAAGTAGCAGAGCTCGAGAAGAGCCTACACGAGGCTACCGGAGGTGAAGTTCGTATATCTCGAAAGACCGACCCACAGCTTCTCGGAGGCGTGGTAACCCGTATCGGTGACGTCGTTTATGACGGGAGCCTTCAGGG
>JAYYTT010000251.1:0-2453 GCA_036344375.1 Acidobacteriota bacterium
GCTTCCACTGCGCCACTCTGCTACTGCGTTACGCTAAAAGAGTGATTGAGGAGAGATTCGAACTCTCGCATCCGAAGATACTGGTGCCTTAAACCAGCGCCTTAGACCGCTCGGCCACCCAACCACCAAAGTCTCACCGGGCAGATTCGAACCACCGACCTAAGGATGTCTGCGTGTGTAAACATTACAGTCCTCCGCTCTACCAGCTGAGCTACGGTGAGATTGGTATGGGGCTTATCCTGGGGCTGGTGCAGGGACTCGATCCGGGACTCGACACCGCCCGCCAACAGAGTGCGTCATCCGGGAGTCGAACCCGGGCCCAAACGTTGGCAACGTTCGATCATAACCGCTAGACTAATGACGCTTCCGGTTGCCAGCTCCCGCACCAGGCGCTACCCACCGGGACTCGATCCCGGGATCGAGCCCCAAAAGAGTGGTCGCTAGTCTTGACCTGATCCCGTACAGTTGCGCAGGGCATATGGGATTGCAATCCCCTCACTGGCAGCGGCGACGGCTTTTCCCTGCTCCGTTGCCGGCCTGAGGCGGTTCACCGTTATTTAACGCCCACGACGGCCAGTGCCTTCGCACGGCCACCGCTAGCGGACCGTTGCCTTGATCGGGACAACCCCTGGGTACTCAAGCGCCCCAAAGACCAGGCCCGAGAACTAGCTCCGCACTTGGCGTAGTCCCCGCTCGGGTGACAGGCGGCCGCTACACCGCCCAACGCCGGGAACCAGGGACTCGATCCCCCAAGCCCCCGGCCGGAGGCTTCCCCGCTCCCTTATTGTCTACTTTACTGCCTCGCGGCAGACAGAAATTAGTCAAATTCGCATTCATGAGACCACAACCACGGTTGTCTTTAGTAAAAGGCGAAAGACAAATTCGATCTGATGTGATCTCTGCGATACGCCTCCCCAGGGACTCGATCCCCCCTTACCCGCCGGATGCTTCCCCGCGCTTACTTGCTGTTTTGGTGCCACCCGCGGCACCGGGCTGTAGTGCAGCGCCCGGGCCACGACCCAGCATGCGGTAAACCGCAGAGGCCGGGCTCGGCTTAGAAATTAAGTAATCTTCTGGACTGTCATTGACAGTCTATCAGAGATTAAGCTGATAAGAACAGATACTACACTTGATCTTAGCCAAAAGGCCGAGAAGGTATGACCTCCAGGGACTCGATCCCGCCTTACCCGCCGGATGCTTCCCCGTAAATCTCGGTCTGCGGGACTCGATCCTGATACCGCCAAAAAGCTCCTCGTCGGGGAATCGAACCCCGGGCGTCTGCGTGACAGGCAGAAATGTTACCAACTACACCAACGAGGATCGCCGGTTGATACCTCGTTCGGCGGTGGGACTCGATCCCGCTCTCCCACACTGGGGCTCGATCCCACCGCTTACCCAGGGGCTCTCCCACTGCGATCAGGGGCTCGAACCCACCAAAAAGTGATACATTCTCGATTTTTGCGTGTCATCCTTGCGCAGGGGCCATGCTAATCTTCTCTGTATCGTTCCAATTTTTACGGATGATGCCGAAGCATTCCGGACCCAACCCCCGCCCGCCCCCTTACCCCCGACCGGAGGCTTCCCTGCGACGTTACTGTTGTGGTGGCGCGCTCAAGCACGCCTCGAAAAATTGCTCAGTGGCTCCGGGGAGCATCACAGAGCGGGGCATTGGTTGAAGTTTTCAACTAGCAATCAAATGGCATCTGTTTACACATCACGCGCTCATTTATTGCCTCCTGTGCAAGAACGCCTCCCCGATCTCACGCCCGCTTAACCAACCGGAGGCTCCCTTGCATTACGGCGCCAAAAGAGGGTACAACCGGAATCGAACCGGTGACCATTGGATCTGCAATCCAGTGCTCTACCGCTGAGCTATGCACCCTCGCAACTGAAGGCACTCCACCTGGATCGAGTCCCACCAAAAACTGGATGAGCCCTCACGGAGGGACTCGATCCCAAAAATCCGCCTCGATTTGCATCGATTTGCTTCGTTTCTAGTGTATATTGCAATAGAACCACCTACCGATGCGGGCCGAAGCACGCACCAACAGGCAGCGCTGTGTTTGAGAAAAGTAAGAGGAGGGATTAACACACCTTCATACAACTCTAAACAAGTCAAGAGATGAAAAACTGATAGACTAAACCGGTGGTCTTTTAAACCGCAAACCAGACTTGCCAGTCTGGCAAAATAGGAACTAGATTTGAACTTCACTGCCTGAGCTTCCTAGGATCAGTAAGACAGCGCATAGGGGTGTTGCTGCCTTTGTAAGTGCTAAAGCCACCTATCACAGTCCGATCCGCTGTCCTGTGCATCCGCCCAATTCACCCTCATCGTTCGATCATACCAAGGTGAGAACGTCCGATCCCGTCCGATCTCGGAAACTAAGCATCTTTGGGCCAACTCAGTACTAACGTGGGGGACCAGTTGGGAATCGTTGGTGTTGAACGTTTTT
>JAYYTT010000252.1:0-2408 GCA_036344375.1 Acidobacteriota bacterium
TGTGGTTGATCGCTGGAAAATTTGGCGGGGCCGTTAACACCGAATGGCAAACTAGGTGACGCTCCGAGCATACTCTGGATCTTCCCGAGTATTCACCGGCTTCTCGCAGGTACCAAGCTCGTGACAACCACGCAAAATGCTCCAAAAGCCCAAACTCCGCGACCCAGAGCTGTGGGCATGCTCGACGAACCTTCGATAAGCCGCCAATGGGTTGCCCGCCGGCTCCAGCGGGCCTTATCCATAGAACGCTGGTGTGGGTCACTTCGCGAGGGGTTCGCTCGAAAGCCTGACAGGCTAGGACAAATCTTGCGCACACACAGTTGTAATGCAGAGTCTCGCGCTCTCAGCCTCGAGTCCATGATTCGCGCGACAGGCAGCGAACCTTACGGCTCTTGGGGTTTAGGCTTCAAGTCAGCTGCACGTTTGGGCGGATCGATCCTCGCTCATCTAAGCCTGAGGTTGAAGTATGAAACGGCTGAGCTCGTCGCGAAACACACACTTTCGGAGTATGTAAGTCTAGTGGCATTCTTGGAGGATGCCCCGGGTATCGATAGGGCTTTACCGGACGCAATCGAACCAATGCAAGTGCAGACACTGTATGAGCTTGAAGAGTTAAACAAAATAAAGCTGGAAATATGAATATTCATATTTTACAAAACATAAAAACTGAGCTGTCGCTGCCTAATGCGGTTATGAAACGCTTAGTATTAGGGGGTTATGGACTTCAGCAAAGATAAAAGCCGCAGTCGCCAGGCGAGGAACGCCACCTTCCAAAATAACTTGCCAAGCCTTGCTGGAAGCGAACCTCGTACCATGCGGCTTGATGAGCACAGGGGCGGGGTTATATTGCTTTCCGGTGGCCTCGACTCAGCGACTGTGCTGGCCATCGCCATAGCTCAAGGACTCGACTGTTATGCCCTAACAATCGACTACGGACAACGCCACCACGCCGAGCTCGCTGCTGCTCGTCGCACGGCTCTCGACCTCGGCGCCACCGCACATCGTGTTATCGAGGTCGACTTGCGGTCGTTCGGCGGTTCCGCTCTCACCGATTCAATTCCGGTGCCCCGCATGGTACCGGCCAGCGAAATTGGAGCCAGTATTCCGGCTACATACGTGCCAGCGAGAAACACCATTTTACTTTCACTAGCGCTCGCATGGGCCGAAGTCTTAGAAATCAATGACATTTATATCGGCGCCAACGCTCGTGACTATAGCGGGTACCCTGACTGTCGCCCTGAATACCTTGTGGCATTCGAAAAACTCGCCAACTTAGCCACCAAGGCATCAATCGAAGGATCTTGTAATTTCCGTATACATGCCCCAATCATTAACTTGACGAAGGCCGAAACAATCGGCAAGGGCATGGAGCTGGGGGTAAACTTCGGCCTTACGCACTCATGTTACGATCCGGCCCCTGACGGACGCGCCTGCGGAACCTGTGAGGCTTGCATCCTTCGGCGTCAGGGTTTTCAGGAAGCTGGAATAGATGACCCTACCGAGTATGCAGGCAACGAATAGCACCTAGGCCATACAAGCATGACCACCATCGCGACCCAGCCCGTTGACGAGATTTCATTGGCAATCACGGAGATCTTCGTCTCGATTCAAGGCGAATCAACTCGCGCCGGTTTGCCCTGCGTGTTCGTCCGTACCACAGGATGTCCCCTCCGATGCCGTTGGTGCGACACTGAATATGCATTTTACGAAGGCACCCGCTGGCATCTCACGGACCTGGTCAATGAAGCCTGCCAGTACGGAATTGATCTGGTTGAAATCACCGGAGGGGAGCCTCTGGCTCAACCTGGAACACCGGCGTTGGCGAACGCATTGCTACAGCGCGGCAAGACTGTTCTTGTCGAAACCTCCGGCTCGTTCGACATATCCACCTTGCCTAGAGGTGCGCATGCGATCATGGACCTGAAGTGCCCATCTTCGGGTGAGCTTAACCAGAACGACCTCAGCAATCTCGATCGACTGCGGCCCGGTGACGAGGTCAAGTTCGTGATCGGAACCCAAGAAGACTACGATTGGGCGGCGGGAATGGTGCGTGAGCACGATCTTGCTGACCGATGTCCAGTGCTGTTCTCGCCGGTTTGGAATGATCTGCAATTTGAGAAGCTAGCTCAATGGATCCTGGCTGACGAATTGCCCGTCCGGATGCAGCTTCAGCTCCATAAGATTCTATGGCCCAACGTCGAACGCGGTGTCTGAGCCTGGAAAACTCGAGAGTTCGCCAATGAAGCCGAGAGACCCTTCACCCCATCTGGAGCTCGTTACAAGCTTCACGTTCGAGGCTTCTCACCTGTTGCCGTATGCACCAGCGTCCAGTAAGTGTCGTCGGTTACACGGTCATTCGTGGAAAGTCGAGGTCCATGTCACCGGCGCCGTTGATTGCGAAACCGGCT
>JAYYTT010000253.1:0-7396 GCA_036344375.1 Acidobacteriota bacterium
ATGAGCCTTGCTGATGTACTTGGCCCTTCGATTGAGATGGCCGACGGGTACGCGATTGAGGCAGCTGCGGCCAACAACCTTGAAAGCAACAAGGACCTGTTCAAGGAATGGGGGCAATACTCAACAAGTGTATTCCTTCCCCACCTCGGAGAAGAACGTGAGGCTCCCTACCCCGGCGAAATCTTTCGCCAGCCGAACCTGGCAGCGACGTTGCGGAAGCTAGTCGAAGCTGAGGAAGAAGCGCTCGCTGCGGGCAAGAACCGTGAAGAAGCTATCTATGCTGCCTACGAACGCTTCTACAAGGGCGACATCGCCGAAGAGTTTGCCCGGGGGGCGCAAGAAGTTGGTGGATTGATCACCGCTGATGATCTCGCTGATTGGGAAGTCAAGATCGAAGAGCCAGTGATGACGACCTATAAGGGAGTTGAGGTTTACAAACTGACTCACTGGGTGCAGGGGCCGGTGATGTTGCAAGCGCTGAATATCCTCGAGAACTTTGACTTGCAAGCGATGGGATACAACAGCACTCGGTACATCCACTCGCTATACCAAACGATGAACCTGGCCTTCGCTGACCGAGACTTCTATTACGGCGATCCATACTTCCTCCCCGAAGAACCGATTGAAGGTTTGCTCTCGAAAGAGTACGCCCGCCAACGCGCCAACGAAATTAACTGGGAGGCTAACGATCCCAACGTCAAGCCGGGTGACCCCTACCCCTTCCAGGGCAGCACAAATCCTTACCTGAACTTACTCGAGCAGTGGAACGGTAGCGGAGAAGAAACCCCAGGAAACATTGCCAACTCGATGACGCCTGCTTACACCAACGACGACACCAATGAATGGGGTACAAAAGAACCATTCGGTGATGACTTCTTCCGCGGCACGACGTCAGTACAAGCAGCCGACGAGAATGGCTGGATTGTTTCTATTACACCGTCAGGAGCATGGATTCCGGCTGTCATCGCCGGCGAGACTGGGATCGGTATGAGCCAGCGTATGCAGAGTTTCGTGGTCAACCCAGCCGAGAACCCCTTCAATGTCGTCGAGCCTGGAAAGCGACCACGAGCCACGCTAACCCCGGGGATGGCTATCAAAGATGGGCAACCGTATCTGTCGTTTGCAGTGCAGGGTGGTGACGGTCAAGACCAGAACCTGTTGCAGTTCTTCTTGAACATGGTCGAGTGGGAAATGAACGTGCAGCAAGCCGTCGAGGCCGCCAACATTAATAGCTCACAGATGAAAGGGTCTTTTGCTGAACACCCATCAGATCCGGGTGCCATTCTGGTGCGGGAAGACACACCGCCGTGGGTGCTGGCAGACTTGCGCAGCATGGGCTACGACATCAGTACCTCCCCGCTTACCTCCGGACCCATCAACGCAATTTTCTTCGACATCCGTAACCGCACGATGTGGGGAGGTTCAAGTAACCATGGCGAGGATTACGGGATCGCCTGGGAATAGTGCTGAGCAGACGTGGAAAAGGCCTCTCTACCTCGATAGATTGGCCAGTTTGCAGTTTCCGCTCTGCCATATAAGAGAGGCTCATGAGACCATTCAGCCGTTTTTTTGCCGTCACTGTCCTCGTTTTCTTGTTTGTCACGCTCTCAATTTCCTCTGCTTTCGCCCAGGGGACTGTCGGGGATTACCAGCGCGCGACAAATCTACGTGAGCATTTCGCAGGCCTAACTGTTGATCTTGCCGGGCAACCTACCTGGATCGAGGAAACCTCGAGGTTTTGGTATCGCAAGTCTGTGGAGGGTGGAAGCGAATTCATGCTAGTCGACACGACAACAGCCACAAAAACGACAGCATTCGACCACGAGCGTATTGCCGCTTCGCTCTCGACGGCTCTTGCCGAGGAGTACACACACTCCACCTTGCCATTCAATCGAATCAACTTCGTCGATGAGATGAACGCCATCGAGGTGTCAATCAACGGCACCATATGGCGATGTGACCTTTCAAGCTACGAATGTCGCTCAACTAGCCGCCAGGAAAGCGGCCGCAGGCCACAGAACAATGAGCCACGCCCCTCTCCCGACGGCCACTGGGAGGCTCTGATCAACAACTACAATATCGTCGTCCGTGAGACGGGAACCAATGAATTAATTCGCCTGAGCATGGATGGGTCCGAGGGGGACGCGTACGAATTATCGTCGATCGCCTGGTCGCCCGACTCTCGCAAGCTCGCTGCCTACCGAGTCAAACCTGGCTACCAACGTGAGATTCACTACATTGAGTCTTCACCCGGCGACCAGCTGCAACCCAAGCACTCCACCCGCGCATATGCAAAGCCTGGTGACCGACTCGACAAAGAAATGCCGGTGATCTTCAACCTCAGTCTTCGTACCCAAACCCACGTTGAGGATACGTTGTTTCCGAACCCGTATTCGATGTCACGGCTCGTGTGGCGGGAGGACTCTAGCGCTCTAACTTTTGAATACAACGAGCGTGGCCATCAGCTCTATCGGGTCATCGAGGTACTAGAAAATACCGGTGACGCACGGGCGCTGATCACTGAAGAAACAAGCACTTTCTTCCACTACTCCGGAAAAAAATTCCGGTACGACATCGACGACGGCGATGAAATCATCTGGATGTCGGAACGCAGCGGTTGGAACCACCTCTACATGTATGAGGGCGGTGCTGGTCAGGTGAAACACCAGATCACCTCAGGCGAGTGGCCGGTGCGCGAGGTGGTGAAGGTTGACGAGGAAAATCGCCAGATCTGGTTCATTGCGAGCGGGATGCACCCTGACCAGGATCCGTACTTTGAACACTACTACCGCATCAACTTCGATGGCACGAGCCTAATTCCGTTCACAAAAGCAAATGCAAATCATCAGGTCACCTTCTCCCCTGATATGGATTACTACGTTGACAGCTACTCACGTGTCGACATGGCGCCTATCGCAGAACTGAGGCGGACTGCGGACCAGTCGGTAGTAATGGAGATCGAACGGGCAAACATCAGCGACCTTGTCGACGCGGGTTGGGAAGCCCCGGAAGTATTCGTTGCCAAAGGTCGCGACGGTGTCACCGACATCTGGGGTGTGATCTTCCGCCCCACCAATTTCGATCCGAATCAGACCTACCCGGTGATCGAGAACATCTACGCTGGCCCACACAATTCCTTCGTGCCCAAGTCGTTCCAGGAATATAACGGTAGCCGAGAGATTGCCGAGATTGGCTTCATCGTTGTCCAAATCGATGGCATGGGCACTTCGAACAGATCGAAAACTTTCCACGACGTCGCTTGGATGAACCTCAAGGATGCGGGCTTTGCCGACCGCATCCTTTGGCATCAGGCAGTTGCTGAGAGCTACGCCTACTACGACATTAGTCGCGTTGGAATTTATGGCACCTCAGCCGGCGGACAGAGTTCCCTTGGCGGCCTGCTTTTTCATCCCGATTTCTATGACGTTGCTGTCTCCGCCGTTGGCTGCCACGACAACCGCATGGACAAAATCTGGTGGAACGAGCAATGGATGGGCTGGCCAATTGGTCCACACTACGCCGCATCGTCGAACGTCGACAATGCCTGGCGGCTTGAAGGCAAGGTGCTATTGATCGTAGGCGAGCTCGATACGAACGTAGATCCGGCCTCAACCATGCAGGTAGTGAACGCGTTGATTGAAGCTAACAAGCCGTTCGACCTTCTAGTGATTCCCGGGGCTGGGCATACCTCTGGCGGTGCTTACGGCCAACACAAACGCTTTGACTATTTCGTCGAGCATCTGTACGGAAACGTCCCCCCATCTTGGGCCGAACTGGAAGCCACGATGGCGAGCGATAACAAAGATGACGCTGATCGAAATACCAGCGCGGCGTTCGAAAACACCACTTTTCCCAGCTGGAGTGAGATCTTCGAGAGCTGGGACGACAACAACTGGAAACGCTAAGTGAAGTCCATCGTCGCGTTTTGCTCGATCTTACTGGCCTTCGGCGGCACTCTGACTGGTACGCCGCAAAAATCAGAAAACGTGATCCTGTTCACGCTTGACGGCTTACGTTGGCAAGAAGTGTTCGCTGGGGCTGACCCAGCCCTTATGAACAAAGAAGCAGGAGGGGTTGATGACGTCGAGGCTCTCCGACAAGAATTTTGGGCAGACGATGTCGACGAGCGTAGACGCTTGCTCTTGCCTTTCTTCTGGGATGTCCTGGTTCCGTCAGGGCAACTATTCGGAAACGCCTGGGGCGGAAGTGAAGTCCATGTCACCAACGGGCACAACTTCTCATACCCTGGGTACAACGAATTGCTTTCCGGGTTTCCCGACAACCGGATCGATAGCAACGACAAGATTTTCAACCAAAACCCTAACGTGCTCGAATGGCTGGCACGGAAACCAGGCTTTAACGACCGCGTCGCAGCCTTTACCTCTTGGGATGTGTTTCCATTTATACTCAACGAGCCGCGAGCTGGCATCATGGTTAACTCCGGTTGGGAACCTCTTGAAGACTTGCCTCTGACCCCGCGACAGGAACTCATCAACCAGCTGATGAGCAATAGTTTGCACGAGTCAGAGGGTGTCCGGTCCGACGAGTTGACATTTTTCGCGGCGCTCGAATACCTGCAGAAGGCTCGCCCCCGAGTGCTATTCATCTCACTTGATGGCACCGACACAAATGCCCATTCTGGTCGCTACGATAACTACCTGCGGGCAGCTCACATCAGCGACGAATACCTCAAGCTCCTTTGGGAACAGCTACAGTCGATGGATGGTTACGCTGGTAAAACCACGCTTCTGATTACTACCGATCACGGTCGGGGCGGGGCAGGCGAAGGCTGGCGAGGCCACGGCGCGGATGTCGACGAATCGAAACTCATGTGGATTGGAGCGATCGGACCGAATATTGTGCCCCTTGGCGAGAGAACCAACGCCGCTACCCTTACCCAATCACAAATTGCTTCAACAATCGCTGAGCTTCTTGGCTTCGATTACCAAGCTGAAGTTCATGATGCGTCGGGAGCAATCGAGCAGATCGCAGAGACAAGCTCAGGCCCATTAACCTCGGGGTGCAGGGCCTCTCAACGCGAGTCTGAATGGAAATCCGAGAACTCGGTCGTTTGCAGATCCTCGTGGAGCGCGCAGGAATGAAACAAACTATTGCCCTTGCCCTTTTTACTGCTGCCCTGCTATTTGCTGCTAGAACGTCAACAGGCACTAGCGAAGCCGCTTTCTCCCCAACCATTCAGGCACCCACCAGCACACATCCACTTGCCCGGGACCTACGTTGGCGCAACATAGGTCCCGCTAACATGATGGGACGGATCGCAGCCATCGAGGGGCTGTCGACTGACTATCGTCACGTTCTGGTAGCGTCCGCGTCGGGCGGCGTGTTCAGGTCTCACAACGCCGGTATCACTTGGGAGCCCATCTTTGACAATTCCACCGGTGCTGGCTCTATTGGGGCAGTAACCATGTTTGAGCCCGACCCGAACATCATCTGGGTTGGCACCGGCGAGGCTGCCAACCGCAACTCCAGTGGCTGGGGTAACGGCGTCTTTAAAACCACTGATGGGGGCCAAACGTGGCAGAAAGTTGGGCTCGCTGACACTGGGCACATCGCGGAAATCGCTCTACATCCGGACGATCCGGACATTGCCTATGTCGCCAGTCCCGGACACTTATGGGGCTACTCCGGCAACCGTGGGCTTTTTAAAACCACAGACGGGGGTGAAACGTGGACAAAGCTCTCCGGCGGCCTTCCTGATGATCATCAGACCGGAGCCACTGAAATTGTCTTGGATCCACGGAACCCCGATGTGCTCTATGCCGGTATGTACCACCGTCTGCGTCAACCTGCGACGATGTATTCCGGCAGCAACAGCGGCGGTATTTTCAAGAGTAATGACGGAGGAATGAGTTGGCGTGAGCTAACTAAAGGCCTGGCCGCAGGCGAGAGCGGGATGATAGACCTGTCGATCTACCACAAGGATCCCAACATAATCGTGGCCGCCTACGAAGCAGACGAGAACATCCCCTACAACCCATCTGTTCCTACCTCGGAACAAATCCCAGGCACTGGAATCTACATCTCCGAGGACAGCGGCGAAACATGGAAGTGGATCTTGCGTACTGCCAACCGGCCCTTCTATCACGGCCAGGTACAAATCGACCCGAACGACCCGGACAGGATCTTTTCGGTTGGCCGGACATTCCAGGTAACACTTGATGGGGGTGAAACCTGGAGGAACAAGTGGTGGGGCGGAGGCGGCGACGACCACGACCTCTGGATTGCGCCCTACGACTCAAGCATTTTCTACACGGCAACCGACCAGGGCGCCCACCTAACAATTGACAACGGCGAGACGGTTCTGTCGCTCAATAACATGGCGATTGGCCAGTACTACAAAGTCGGAGTCGATATGCGTGACCCGTACTGGGTCTCTGGCGGCTTACAGGACAATGCGATCTGGTCAGGCCCAAGCAACTCCCGCGAAACGCGGGGTATTCTGAACATGCACCATACCTGGCTTGGTGAGGGCGACGGCTTTGCGACTCTAGTTGATCCAACCGACTATCGCGTTGTTTACATGGTCAACCATGTCGGCTTCGCGATGCGGCTGAACTTTGAGACCCGCGAGCCGACGTATATCACACCGACTCCTGAAACTGTTATCAATTTCTCCGACTACAGTGATGCTGGGTACACTGAAGAGCCGATCGTCTACACGATCAACCCAGGCGAGCATTGGTTCCGTTATGGCCGGCCACCGCTGCGTCCGCTAATGCCACCGCATTTTCGCTTCAACTGGAACAGCCCTCTGACGATGTCGCCAAGCAACCCGCGAGTTCTCTATTTCGGGGGCAACTATCTTTTCAAGTCCGTCGACCGAGGTGACACTTGGCGGATCATAAGCCCCGACTTGACCACCAACGACCCTGATCTGCGCAATCCTTCGGGGCAAGGCGGTCTCACTGTGGAGGTCACTGGAGGCGAGAATCATTTCACGATCTTTACGGTCCGTGAGTCTCCGATTGACCCAGCATTAGTATGGGTTGGCACTGACGACGGCAATGTGCAGATAACCCGTAACGCAGGCGCCACCTGGACCAACGTGGGTGGAAACCTTCCGGGAGTCAACAACGAGGCCTGGGTGAACCGTATCGAACCATCACATCATGCGGCGAGCACAGCTTACGTTGTGCTGGACAATCACCGTTTCGACGACATGGACCCACATATCTACAAGACTACCGACTTTGGGGCGAGCTTTACCGATATTACATCCAACCTCCCCTCCGGTATCGGCTCGTACGTTGTACTGGAAGACCCAGTAAACCCCAAGCTTCTGTTTGTTGGGACTGAGTATGGTGCGTTTGCGTCGATCAATGGAGGCGCCGACTGGTTCAAGCTCTCTACGGGCATGCCAAACGTCGCAGTACGT
>JAYYTT010000254.1:0-6077 GCA_036344375.1 Acidobacteriota bacterium
CAGTTGTCCCAGATAATCGGGGCAACCTCCCGAGAAAACGTTACTGGGCCCGGCAGGTCAATCTCGACTATCACTGCACTCTGTCCGGGCAGATCGTCCCCATTGGTGCAACTATTGACGAGCATGACGCAAACAATAGCGACAGCACATCGAAACGGGATCGAATCTCGGTTCAGGGTTTTTCTAATCATAAGGTTATTATGCTAGATGCGTTCCAATGAGGTAATACACCACCTGAAGTAACTTTGATCTCTCGGTCACAACTGAGGAAGACAATTATGCTTTCAGTGTTGAGGCCTCTTTGCATTGAAGTTGTTGGCAAATAAGGAGTCACTTATGCATCGATCGCGGCAGGTTGGTCTCTTGTTTTTGCTAGTTCTGACTGTTACCGCATCCAATCTCCTTTGGGCGCAGTCGTCGGCGGCACCCCCTAGGGTTCGATTGGTGGCAACTGGCGGAACTATCTCCAACGCTTCTGGCGGCCGTCTGACCGCGGAAGAGCTAATTGCCAGGATTCCAAACCTCACCGACTATGTACAGCCAGAATTCGAGCAATTTGCCAACACCGCTAGCAGTTCAATCACGCTGGACCAGTGGGTGCAGCTATCGCGACACATAAACGAGCTCTACCGTGACGACGCTAGCCTTGCAGGGGTAGTCGTAACTAGCGGCACCGACACGCTTGAGGAAACCGCTTACTTTCTTAACCTCACGGTCCGCGACCCCCGTCCCGTCGTTGTCGTCGGTGCAATGAGGAATCCGAGCACGCTGGGCTATGAGGGAGCTGCGAACCTTTTCCAAGCGTTCCGTGTTGCCGCCAATCCTGAGTCTCAAGGCAAGGGCGCTCTCGTAGTAATGAACGACGAAATAAATTCGGCACGTGAGGTAACCAAAACCAACACCGTGAGACTTCAAACATTTGAGACGCGCGGCTACGGAATCCTGGGAGTCGTCGACCAGGATCGCATCGTCTACTACCGCGACACATTGAAACGACACACTACCGACAGTGAATTTGATGTGTTTGCCTTCGAAGAACTCCCACGCGTCGACATTTTAATGGTCTACCAGGGGGCCCCAGCTGACCTCATCCAGGCAGCGGCAAACGCTGGCGCACGGGGTGTAGTGATGGCGACCGCCGGAGCGGGGGCACTGAGTGGTAATCAAAGACAAGGAGTTTCAGCCGTTCTTGACCACGGCGTATTTGTCGTTACAAGCAGCCGGACGGGGAGCGGCCGGATTCGGTCTGGTGCTAGACGAGCGTACGGCGAAAACAGTGCAAATGAGTCGCTGCGAATAGCGGCGGAAGATCTTGCACCCTTAAAAGCGCGCATTCTACTAATGCTCGCGCTTTCAACCACGGATGATCCCGCAGAGATCCAGAGGATGTTTCAGGAGTATTAACCAGTGGATCGTCCTCAGCGACGGTTCCTGTAGCTACTCACCGCCGGCAGATACGAACCGGCGAGGTTGTCCGGCAGCGGAGGACCGGCCACTACGGGCATTCGAAGCATGCCGATGCCCTCGATGCTGGCCTCGATCGTCTCCCCCGGTTGGAGGTATCCGCTCTGGCCCCGTTGCGCCGCAGCGCCTGCGGTAGTACCACCCGAGGTGCCGCTGTTGAGGACGTCACCGGGATACAGTGTAATAATCGAGGACCCGTACTCGATGAGTTCCCAGAGTGAGTGGATCATGTCGCCCGCTTTGGCCTCCTGTACCGTCACACCATCGATAGTGAGTTGCTGGTGCAACCGCTGCATGGGGTCCCCATAGAATTCTTTGGGCACGATCCACGGCCCCTCGGGCGCGAAGGTGTCGTGGCCCTTGCCGACAAACCAGTCGCTGCCGCTGCCGTAGCCTCCCGGTGGACGCCCACCCCGGTCCGAGACGTCGATCGAAACCATGTAGCCGAACACGTAGTTCTCGGCTTCCCTGGCCGACACATACTTGGCCCGTCGGCCGATAACAGTTCCCAGTTCGACCTCCCAGTCAATCCGGTCGCGCCCGTCAGGGATCACGATATTATCCCCATTGCCAACGACGGCGCCCCGTGCTGGCTTGATGAACAGATAGGGAACGCCCCGGTTTTCTTGCCGTTGTCGGATCGCTTCCTGTCTTGCCTCGGGCGTAGCGCCCTCGCTGATATGACTGTAGAAGTTCACGGCGGCGTTCAAAATCTTTCCGGGATACTGGATCGGAGCTAACGTCCGGACATCGTCCACGGCGTGGATGTAGGCAGGCCTCTTACTGGCGTCAAGCCGGTCGTTCTCTACGAGATAGTTCACGATCTCGTAGAGACGGTATTTGAGGCCATAGTCGTAGCGTTCTATGAGACCGAGCATGTCATCGGGCATCGGCATCGTCGCGTAGTCCCGCTGCCCCTCTAGATCCGTGTTCGCCGGGCCGAGTTCCATAATGAGTTGGTCGCGGAGAACGATACCGACGAAAATGCGGCCTTCCTTTTCAAAGGTACCAAGCTTGAACGGCGCCGAGCTCTCGATGTTCGGCTCCATTTGGGTCACGGCCGTGGTTGGGCCAACCAGGGACAGGATTACGGCAAGAGTGGTGATGATGTGTCGCATGGGCGTTCCCTATGTTCGGGTGAAATGAGATGCTCGGAATGCTTCTCAGCGAAGCATCCGGAGGGTGTAGCAAATCGTTTTCCAGTGCTTTCCGCAAGTGCCGTGCGGAAAACAGGGGTGTGCGCATCAGGAGGGAGAGCCACTGGCCTCTGCTAGGGAAAGACGTGCTCTCTGTTTACCCACCAGGCCGACAATGAAGCCTATTTAAACGCGTCAACGCCGAACGTTTACGCTGAACCAGCGCACGCTTCCCACGGGCGTATTAGCAGGAAACGCAGTTATGGTTGTTCTTGGCCCCGAGGCGTTCCAGAAGCGCAACAGTGGCGGGAAATGGAGAGACCCGCGACACTGGCCCATTGGCCATATCAGCTGTGGTCTGACCACGTCGACTTACTACGGTGACATCGGCCCCCATCTCTACAAGATAGAGGATCATCTCGTTGTCCCCCCGCGAGGCAGCATGATGTAACGCTGTGTAACCGTTGTAGTCCCGCGCGTCCAAGTCAGCACCAAGTTCCTCTACCAAATAACGAACGACCTGCAACCAGGCATCTGGAGCGTGCCTGTGCGCATTACCAGCAAACCCAGTGCCATACCCCACTCCGGACGCAGCGTGGATCGGGAATACACCCGGCCCACCCTCTTTGACAGGAGGCAAACCGGATGGGTCTGGGAGTTCCGGTTCCTCTGGAGTTTCCGAATCTGACCCCCCGCCAACCCGAAAGAAGTTACCAACGCTGCTTGGTCGACCCCGCGGTGGTCCCGCAGAACCTCTCGGCCGCCGCGGAGCCGGTGTTGGGGTTGCCAAATTCGAGTCCGCGCCGTGCGCAACCAGCAATTTCATCGCTTCAATATCTGTTGCGTAAGCTGCCCGCCAGAATGCAGTAGATCCCTTTGTATCCATCAGGCCGCAGTTTCCGTTCCCACAGCCCGTGTAAACCATGTACCAAGGGTGCCTGTCGATACGGGCGTCTGGGTCCGCGCCAGCCTCAAGTAGCGCTTCCATCAATTCGATGTAAGTCGTCTGTTGGAGACCCATTTCCTGCGGTTGTGGGAAGCGCGTACGTGGCTGCCAGCGTGTGTTGACCGCCGCCCAAAGGGGTGAAACACCGTTCGTACCGGCCTTTAAGTTCGGGTCCGCACCTCGCTTGAGCAACAGCATCGCCATATCAAACTGACCGTTGATAGTCGCCATCAGCAACGGGCCGGTTCCATCACCTGCACTCAGCTGATTAATGTCCGCGCCACCATCTAGAAGCGCCACGGTGGCCTCCATGTGCCCCTGCCGTGCAGCGTGTAGCAGCGCCGTCAATCCACCCTTAAAGTCAACGGGGGATCGCCGAGCCTGTTCCTGTTGATACTCACCCAGTTCGCCGTCTTCTTCCGTTGCCATCTTCTCAAAAAGAAAAGCGTCGCGCGCCGCTAGCACGGCAATTTGCATCTGCGCAGGAGTGACCGCCGCCCCACAACGAGTCTCAACCTCTACTCCGCCCTTGTCCCGCTCTAAGCAAGTACGTCCGCCAACCGAGAAAGCATTCACTAACTCACGCTGTCTTGTATCTGCGACACGATCGCGCCTCGAGAATTGCTGCATGTCAAGCACTTCACTAGTAATCGACGGATCGGCTCCACCATCAAGCAAGACAGTGATAGCCTCGGCCCGGTTCTGCGCCGAAGCAAAGATCAGCGGTGTTTGTCCCCATTCGGTGTCTCGTGCATTGGGGTCAGCCCCTGCCGACAACAGCAGTTTCACGACGTCGGGGTTGCCAGCCGTGGCAGCCAGATGAAGCGCCGATGATCCCGTGGTGACAGTCGTAATGTCCGGACTACTCCCGTAAGTAAGTAATAGTTGGACGACCTCAGCACTACCCGCCTTGCTAGCCAAATGAAGCGGGGTGTAGGCGCCAATACGTGTAGTCGCGTCGAGGTTCGCACCGGCATAAACGAGCATCTCAGCGATCCCATTGTTACCATGCTCCGCAGCCCAATGTAGAGCCGTCATGCCGTCGCCTTGAGCAGCATTCACGTCCGCGCCTTCCACCAACAAGGCACGAACTGCATCCGCGTCACCTAGCATCGCCGCTTGGGCGACAGGCGCATTTACCGGAGCCGCAGCCAAGAGAACGATCGCGGATAGCGCAATCATGGCGGCCCAGCGTCGAGAGTGGTTCATGGTGCCGTCAGTGAGAGTTCGCCATTACTGTCGCCAAAGCTTTCGAGATCCTCCATGCCAAGCTTATGCATCAGGGTCAACATAGCATTCGCCATCGGTGCTCCGTCTTCCGCCTTAACATGCAGGTTGCCTTCGAGTTGACCGTTGGCGTGACCAAGAAAAATCAGCGGGCACCGACGATGATTATGAATGTTCGCGTCTGCCATCGGTGAGCCCCAGATGATAGCCGTCTTCTCCAGGAGGCTCTGATCTCCCTCCATCGTGTTCTTCATTTTCTCAAGAAAATACGGCAATACACCCATGCGGTACTGGCAAATCTTATTGAAGTCCATGATCCGCTCTTCGCGACCGCCGTGGTGAGAAGCCGGGTGGAACCCCCGGTTCGAACCGCTCTCAGGAAAGGTACGACCTTGTGCATCCCGCCCAAGCTTAAAGGACATGACCCTGGTCATATCAGTCTGTAGCGCCAGTACCTGAAGGTCATAAAGCATCTCCATATGTTCCTTAAACGAGTCAGGCACGCCCGCCGGCGCGGCCGGAAGTTCCCGCTCTTCACCGCTTGAATTCTGCATCTCGACCATTTCGATACGACGCTCAATTTCGCGGACATCCTCCAGGTACTTCTCCATCCGCATCCGGTCAACCGCGCCGAGCTGTTTATGCGTGTCGGCTACGTCACGCGCAATCCAGTCAAGGATACTGCGACGCGTCGCCCGGCGCTCAGCACGATCTTCTGGTGACGAACCCGCGCCGAAAAGCATGTCAAAGGCCACCCGAGGATCACGAATCATTGGCAACGGATCGGTGGGCGAAGCCCAACTAATCGAATCGGTATATACGCAGGAATAGTTGTACGTGCACCCGCCAGCCTGATCGAGGTTCTCTATGCAAAACTGCATCGACGGCAGTGGCGTCCCTTGCCCAAAACGCTGCGCGTACAATTGGTCCAACGAGGTACCAGCAAAGATGTCTGAGCCTTGAGTCTGCTTCGGGTGTGCCTGGGTCAAGAACACAGCACTTGAGCGAAAGTGATCGCCTCCAATTTCCGGCCCTGTGAAAGCCTCCGCCATGCGGCAATCGGTGTTGCTGATAATCGTCAAATATTCCTGATAGTCACGAAGCGGGGCGAGTGTGTTTTCATCACTCAGGACAAAGTCTCGCCCAGTCGTCTCTGGTCCATAGAGGTACTGGGAAGCCCCCCACTCATTGCAACCTGGCAAGCCATGAACTTCCTCAATGCACACCAGCCGCGTTGGCTGGTTAAGTGGGGAGTGAGCTACTGATGCCCTTCTTCCAGCCGGTACCATTGCGTCAAGGAACGG
>JAYYTT010000255.1:0-4715 GCA_036344375.1 Acidobacteriota bacterium
AGAAGCAAGCATTGCTTCCGCATCGGGAGTCGTAAGCGTGTTCTTGAGGTATTCAAGCACGACCTCGTTGCGTAACGCTGTGTCGACCGAGGGGGTATCCGGGTTGTCCCAGTTGGTATTGGTGAGACCCATCAAGAAAGCTGTGACGTCGGCAGCTTCGCGGTCGGTCAGACGAAGGTTCGGCATTTTGGTGTCTTCCCAGTAATGCTTGGGATTCCTGACCCAGGTGTACAGCCAGTCCGCATTGACTTTGCTTCCAACGCCCCACAAGTTGGGACCTTGCTGCCGATAGCCGGTAAACCGAGGCTGGTCATCCGGATAGTTTGGCGTCCCTGGTTCCTCCACGATGTGGCAACCGAGGCAACCTACCGAGTTGATGATGTCAGCACCATTTGCCGAGTTGCCGTTCGGCGCCTCGTCGAGATCGACGTCTGTCGAGGCATCGAAGATGTAGGCGACGATGGCATCCGCTTCGACCTGGTTGCGCCCCAACCAGTTATCGTCTGACGTGTTAGCCAGGTTGAAGAACTTCGGCATCGGTGTGTTGGGACGGAAAGACTTCGGGTCCATTACCCAGTTGTAAGCCCACTCGGAGTTCGTTTTTACTCCGACGTGTTCGAGGCTTGGTCCCACGTTGCGAGCGTCGTCGAAACGATCAACTTGGTGGCACGCGTAGCAGCCAACATTTTCAATGATGCTCAACCCGTACTCCAACGTCGGAGCGTCAGGCATCCAGGTGTCACCGATGTGGCACTTGAGACAAGAGGCTTCGGTCTCGGCAACGGTCCGCATCGGCCACTCCCACAGCTCAATGTGAGCCCAGCCGTGTTCTTCCTCCCAGCGGTGCTCTTCGCTCTCATTGGAGGGCGTGTGCACGGCAGAGTAAAAGGAAGTTGCAAGGCCCTTGCCCTGATGGCAGACGGCGCAGCCGAATTCACCGGCTGGGTGGACCGCCGTGTCGGCGACGTAGAGGTCAAGATTTGGGTGGCTGGTGAACGGCTGAGAGGAGTTGACGTAGGCTTCGTTGTCAGCACCCAGATGACAGGTTTGGCAACGGTCGACACGAGGTGCGTCGGCGAAATTAAGATCCAATCGCAAGTCATTGATTACTGCCTGCCGGATCCTTTGCGAGGGATTTAAGGCGTCGAGCATTGGAGCATTGCGTATGGAGTAGGCTAATCCGAAGCGCAGCGAGTCCAGGCGCGCTTCAAGTCGATTGATCTCGCGAGTCGTGCTGACAATCCCAACCTCGGCTTCGATTAATGACTGTCTCAGGGTACCGAGTTCACCTTGAATGCGGTCCGCTTGGATCTGCAGGCGTTCTTCTTCCGCTTGCGTTTCGGCCAAACGCACTTCCGCTTCCTTATAGTTAGCCTCTGCCCCACTCAAGCCGCTGTTCTTCTGGACTGCTTCCTCGTAGTTCCAGCGCTGGGTGTCGAAGACTGAGCGCGCGAAACGAAACTCTTGGTTGGCTAACTCCAGGTTTGTTTGTATGCCCCCCAACTCTGTCTCGAGGGCTCCGACCTGTTCTTCCTGGCCAGCCAAAGTCTGCTCGGCGGTATCACGTTGCTGTGTCAACTGAGCCAGCTCGGCTTGATCGATGCTGGCCTGCTCGTCGGCAAGTTGTTGTTGCGTCACCTCTTGTTCGACGACTTGAAACTGGCGCTGATAGCGCTTCCATTCTCGCGAATAGTCGTCCCAAATCATCCAGACGACACTCAGAAAGGAGGCGATTGCCACCACGGCAAAGATGATGTTGAGCTTGTCGATATCACGCGCGTAGACTCCCTTGCGCTTAGCCATCGGTAGCCTCGTTACGTACTTGAAAATCTGGATTCATATTAGATGTTGAGTGTCAGATGTTGAGAAAGAATTCAGGAAGGGCGACGAAATACTTTAAGTTCACTGTCCAGCGCAGGTACATCTTGATTGGTATTAACACCATCCAAAGCATCAGATGCGAGCCAATCACATAAGGGAGCATGCCCATATCGACGTAAAACTTTTTCCAGATAGTTTTTGCCAGTAAAACCGGCAGGACGACAAAGTACAGGCCGATCACCAGCAGACCGAAGATCTCCCGTACTAGCCAGAAGCCCGGCATGCCTACTCCTAACCACCGTGCCCAGATGAACTCGGAAAGGTTCACATTGGTTAGCGGTACAATCTTGTGAACGTCCCAGTATTCGTAAGGGCCGTAAAAGTTCCAGTTCGGGCCTCTTAGGAATGTTCCCTGAAAGACCAGCAGCACCCACAGAATTACAAAACCAAATAGGAAGATAAAAATTTCATTGCGTCGTTCCGCGAACGTGTAATAGCCGTTCCCTCTTGGGTTGGGGTCGATGTAGGGAATCGCCACCAGTCCGATGATGATGAAGGTCGGAATCAACACCCCTGCCAGCCACGGATCGAAGTAGACGAGGATTTCCTGCAGGCCAAGGAAGTACCAGGGTGCCTTCGATGGATTTGGCGTTAGCTGTGGGTTAGCTGGTTCTTCAAGCGGCGCTGGAATCAAGATCGACCAAGCTACCAGCAAGATACTGACCAGGAGCACGCAGATCATTTCCGTGTAAACCAAATCAGGCCAGACGAAGACCTTCTCTTCTTCTTCGGGTTCGGCCTCGTAAACGACTTGCCCGTTGGCTATTCGGTCATCGTTTTCGACCCCTTTCTTCATTGCAAGCCAGATGAAGAAGACGACGAACCAAAGCATGAATGAAATTGGCACGTTGTCTGGGCGCCGGAACTGGATCCAAAAGTTCTCCTCCATAGCCGATATTGCAAAGAAGACGATCGGAAAACCGAGGATGGCACCCGACATAATCTTGTTTTGGGTGCAAAACTTACGGTATTTACAGAACGCCAATAGCGCGAGAATCGATATCCCCGTCATTATCTCGGGTCGAAAGAGGACGTCAATCCAGCTTTGGATAGTATCCAATGTGTCCCCCCTTACATCGCCAACGGGCCGCCCTTGCCGGGCCCGGAGATGCCTCCATCACGCCTTATTCGCCAGAAATGGGCGGCGAGAAGCATGACGAAGATGAATGGAATACCGATGCAGTGAAGGACGTAAAAGCGGAGCAGCGCCCCCTCGCCGACGAAGCGCCCAGCGAGCAGAACGAACCGCACGTCAGACCCGGCCGTTATCAGCGGGATATCGCCAATGGCCATCAGCTGCGAACCCGGCCCCTCAACACCCAAGCCCGGTGAGGCTCGGGCCATGTTGCTTCCTACGGTAACTGCCCACATAGCCAGCTGGTCCCAGGGCAACAAATAGCCGGTGAACGAAAACAACAATGTGAGCACGAGCAGCACCACACCAATTATCCAGTTGAACTCGCGTGGCGGTTTGTAAGAGCCGGTCAGAAAGACTCGCAGCATGTGCAGCCAGACGGTGATAACCATCAGGTGAGCTGCCCAGCGGTGCATCTCACGCATCAACCCGAGCGTTGCCGACTCCGTCAAGTCAACCATGTCTGGGTACGCATGTTGTGCCGTGGGACGGTAGTAGAACATCAGCAAGATGCCGGTGACGGTCAATGACAGAAACAGAAAGAAGGACACGCCTCCCATGCACCAGGTATAGGAGATCCTTAGCCCTTGTTTGCGCATGCGAACCGGGTGCAGGTGCAAGAAGACGTTTGTCAGGACGGCAAGGGCCCTGTTCTTCGGATCCTTGGGCATCTTGTGGCGGAACACCGACTTCCACACTGGCGTGCGGGTGAAATCGGCGAACCCGCGCTTCAGGCGCTTGATCATTTGTGACTACTCCGTCGGTGTCTCACGCGAAAAAGAGAAATGAATTGGGATCGTCCCAGCCGCCCTTTTCATAGAGAAACTTCTGGGACTTGTCGACGAGGATCTGGCCGTCATCGGCGAGCGAAATCGCAGCTCTTTCCAGTGGCCGGGGAGCCGGACCCTCGAAGTTGATACCGGTCATATAGAAACCACTGCCATGGCAAGGGCACTTGAACTTGCTTTCGTTTGACAGCCAGTTGGGAGTGCAGCCCAGATGCGTACAAACAGAGATGAGGGCATAAAACCCCTGATCGTTTCGAACCACCCAAACGCCGAACTTGTCTTTGAATTGTGTCGAAACTGCACCAGATTGAAAATCATCCGGAAAGCCGATCTTGAACTGCTGTGGTGGTTCGAATAGGACGTTGGGATAAAGAAATCGCAACGTGCCAGCCAGAATGCCACCGATCGCGGCCGCGAAAGCACCCCATGCTATTCCGAGCACAGGGAGATTCTTGAGAAACTCCCTGCGTTCCGGCTTTTCCGGGGCGATAGTTTTGTCGACGGTGGCTTCGCCTATGTTGTCGGCCATTTTCTCGTCTTGGTTGGTTTAACGCTGCCGATCCGTCATGGTAGAGACGGTCGGTGCATGGAATTTAATGCTGCTCGTGCGGCTTCCCGCACGCGCAGGTCAGGGTCGTTGTCGCGGACATCGGTGAGTGCCCCCAAGGCACTATCGACGCCAATCATCGCGAATGCCTGGATTGCTGCAATCATTGCATCTTGTTGCTGCTGTAGATTCAGTTCGTCGATTGTCATCAAATAATCTCGGTCGATCATGCGATGCAGCTCTGCGCGGCCGGTATCAGTTCCGAGCCGTGCCAGTGCGACGGCGGCGTTCCATCGTACCTGGCCCACAGGGTCATTGAGCGCCACTTCAAGAGATTTAATGGCTTCTGTGTTCCCCAGGGTGC
>JAYYTT010000256.1:0-2797 GCA_036344375.1 Acidobacteriota bacterium
ATCCAAGGCAGCTGCGACAATATTGGTAAGTGGCCCCGGGCGACGTTCGCAATAGTCTTCCGCCTGCTCCAGGAGTCCACCACTGATAAGCGAACCTAGGTGCTCGACCTCATCATCCGGCAACACCTTCGCGGGTCGAAGATTGATAAGTCGCTCCACGATGATGGCCAACGCCAACACGGAGCATAGGGAAAGGGGCCACATCACTGGGCCGCCCTGTTTCAAGAATTCAATCATTTCCTAGTAGTCCAGCGGAAGAACTTGTGAGACACCCGTAGGCGGCTCTCAACGTTGCGATGGAAAGGTAACCTCGGCCGGATCCATGTTATACAGAAACCCTAGCTGGCCGTCTAACTGGTCATATGGAAAGAACGCCGGTAATGGCGGTAGAGGATTAGAGATCTGCAGTGAAAGCAGGGCCGATTGGTCGAACGCTGGCTTGCCCGAACTCCAACTCCGGGCGACGTTGATCACTGCTCTCTCAATGCCGGTTTCCTCATCCCTCACAATCGACATATTCACAAAAACCACCCCCTCCTGTCCCCTCCATCGAGCGGCCGGTGGAATGTTGTTCTTCCAATTCCGCTCGATAATGCGCAGGACTTGGGTGATATAGGCACCAAGGTCATACCCCTTTGTGTCAAATGAGACCAACCCTTGGGAGCCATCGACACCACCGTCTGAGTTGGCAAAAACCTCTGGCTCTACATACTGCTGCAGTCCCCGAAGTATGGAGTTTCTCAGAGTGTCGCGCACTGGGGGCGGGAGCGGCGGCACCGTAGTCGCTAGAGGTTGTGGGGTAGTAGCAATGGGCTCCGGTGGTGACACGACTTCTTTTGCGGATATATCTTCGGCGATTGGAGTGGTGTCCGACTCTGCCTCAGCAACTGGCTCGGCGGGCACCACCGGCTGAAGGCTCTCCGGAACAGGTTCTGCGAACGACTCTGCTTCGCTACGCAAAACCTCCTGTGCCGTGTTGCCTTCGGAGAAGGGATCATCGGCGGTGTCACGCTCGCTCATGTCAGCAGCCACCCGATCGATGTCGGACATTACCTCGGTATCGGGGGTTTCCTCAGCTTCCATTGCCGGTGTATCAACGAAGCGGAACTCTATTGGCCTTGACTCAGGCTGCGAAACCGGGTCGGACCACAACAGATCCGGTTTCCACTGCAGGACGCCACCCAGCATGAGATGCAGAACCACCGCAATCACCAGCGTTTGACGCAGGGTGATTCGCTCTTCACCGTAGCGATTCTGACGATCACGCGGCATGGCTTCCTCTACCTCTGCTCTGGGACGAAAACCCCCTCCCAGGATAGCAATGGGAGCAATCTGGGCCTTGGCGGCACATCAACCAGGGAGAGCCTCGCAAGAAAAAAGTTTATCACGCGTGGCCATCAAACAAGATGTTAAAGCAATCCCAGAAGCCATTGCGCACCCATCAACGCCTGAAAGTCCAACTTTCATCGGAGTATTTCTCCACGTGGCCACGCGCCCGGCGGATTTCAGCGCGGCTCAGGACACAGTGGCGGGGAGGCAACTGGACCACTTCGCCAAGTGCTCTCGCCAGGTTGAATGCCAGAGTGCGTGCGGATGGGCGCTGGCCAAGCACCTCAGTCAATCCAATCGATGATTCAGCCGCCTGCCGATAGCCATGGCCAAGCGCTGCCCAGAGTCGACTATTAGGACTGCCGAGAAGTACCGAACCATGTTGCAGCAACCGTCCTCCCCTCCGACGCTGAGCCGAGCCAGCAATTTTGCGGCCGCAAACCGATAGTTCATAGCGAGTCCGGGCACTGAAGCACGGCCCCTTGCTGAAGGGGCTCACTATCGATTCGCTACGCTCAAGCTGCACATCAACACCGATCCGCCGCAGGCCAGTCAGCAAACCATTGGCGATACATCGATACGACTGCGAGATGTGACCCGACAAAGGACCGTGATCAACCGGCCCCACGAGCGCGTAGGTGAGTTCGTCAGCATGCAGCACTGCCCGGCCCCCGGTAGGCCGCCGAACAACCGGTATCCCAAGACGTCGGGCAACTACGGTATCTACACCTTGTTCGTGAGGTTGGGCGTAACCAAGTGAGATCGTTGGACGATCCCAACGATACAAACGAAGGGTCCAGCCACCAAAAGGATCCTCAAGAAGAGCCTCGTCAAGCCCCATGTTCCACGCACCGGAGCCACCAGCATTGACAACAACACGGAGAAACGACGGGCCAGCATAGGACACGCTGCTACAAGAGATGGCCAAGTGGACTGGCCCTCTCTGTGAATCCAAGTAGCAATCGGCTAACTTGAATCATCGGAATTTACGTCGTTCTTAGCTTCTTCTCCCAACGGTTCGCCGGCTGCTTCATCGTTAAGCATGGAATCACCTTCAGAGCCAACGTGTTCAGACCGTCGCATCTCGACGTTCCCTTCGAAGAAGGCGCCCTCAATAAACTGCACAGCCGGTGCACGCAAGTTGCCTTCGACATGACCAGATGCGCCAACTTGGACTTTCTCAGTGCCTGTCGCGTCCCCGTGTAGGCGCCCATCGATACTGATGCTGCTCGCCTTGAGCTGCGCTTCAGCTGTACCGCTTTGGCCAATAATAACGTCGCCTGAAATATCGATCTTACCGCTGAACGACCCACTACATTGGAATGAACCCTCACCCATGAAATCGCCCACCAATTCGCAGCCACTTGAGAGATATGATCGCTTGGAAGCTGCTGAGGCTGCAGGCACCAGCGGTGGTTGCAGCGCGTGGCTCGGTGGGGACGACTTCTTCGGTGATGGTGCTGTTGAA
>JAYYTT010000257.1:0-2388 GCA_036344375.1 Acidobacteriota bacterium
TAAGTGACCACGACAATACGAACGCCATGACGAAGATCTCGGCGGCCTGGCCGATCGTCATCCAGGCGGAGACGCTGGCGCCTGAAATCCCGATCCGAGGGGACACCAAGAACGGAGCCGTCAACACATAGTAGAACTGCAGTTCAGTGGCAACGACGAAGCAGATCACCAAAAAGATGGCAAAGTTCCGATCCTTCAGCATCTTCAACGATTCGAGAAAGGCCCACGGACTCGTTGCTTCGGTGCGCGGCGGGGTATGCGGCAGAGTAAACGAATGGATCCCCATGATGAACGACACCACTGCCGCGAATACGAGCAGATCCCCGCCCACCTCAAGACCTGGTGAACTCAAGGCAGCAGTGCGCCAGGCGGCCAGGACGAGACCGGCAGCAATCCAGCCTATTGTTCCCCAAACGCGGATCCGGCCAAATTGCTTTTCAGAATTGTCCAGGTTGGCCATGGCAATCGAATTGGTAAGGGCCAAAGTCGGGGCATAGAGTAGACAGTAGACGAACATCACAAGCATTAGATTGGCGTAATCGGTCGTTCGGGCAGCGAGCAAAAGCATGCCCCCACCGGCTAACTGGAGCACCCCGATAATGCGCTCTGAGGCAAAGTAGCGGTCGGCGAGCTGGCCCCCGATAAATGGCGCGATAATCATCGCCAAGGGAAACAGCGAGTAGATTGCTCCAACCTGCACACCGGTGAAGCCAAGGTCGCTTTCGAGGTAGGCTGATAGCACCGCATACCACGCACCCCAGATGGCGTACTGCAGGAACATCATTATGCCCAGCTGGATGGTGGTACTCACTGCCGCTCAGACGATCGTCTTTGTTACGGGATCCCATGTTACTTTGCGACCGCGTAAGTATGACTCAGTTGCCATGTGACAAGTGATTGCTTCCTCGAATGCACGATCGACATTGCAGCTGGTCGTTCCACCGTTACGAATGGCGTCGACCCATTCTTTGACGTGCAAGTGCGTGGGGTCAAAACGCCTTCCGCCTCGGTAGGTAAACAAAAGACCTCGGCTGGCGAAGTATTCTTCGGTCGCTGTTGTAACAGCATCGATGCCACGGAAGCCGGGACGGTACGTGAGCAGAGGATCACCAGGGTCGATGATGTGTTCGTCGATAAGATGTTCGTAACGTGTCGACTGCCCTTCTGCGATCACTGTGACGCCGTTGCCGATCTCCATACTGGCGTCGTGCCCCATCAACACCTTCCCGCGGCCCCGACCGTTAGACAGCGTAGCGCTATAAACGAGGGTCAAATTGCGCTCTGGATACTCGTAAGCCACTTGAAAGGTGTCGGGGACATCGCGGCCGTCTTTATAGAAATACACACCCCCGGAAGCTACAGCTGATGCCGGGATTCCAAGGCCCAGGATCTGGTTGACTGCGTCGTACTCGTGCGACAACAAATCCCCTGCTAGACCGGTTCCGTAGTCGAACCAGCAACGCCAACGAAAGAAACGCTCGGCCGAGAACCCGGTTGGGTTTGGGGAGGCGGCTTCGTATTGAGCCCAGTCGATGGTATGCGGGCTTGCCTCTGGATGGATGGCATATACCCAAGCGCCGACTGGATCGTTGCGGTTGGTTGTGGTTTCTACCAACGTAATTGGGCCAAGAATATTTTTTTCGCAGATCTCCTTGGCTTTCATGTGAGCTTCATTCTGACGATTTTGGTGGCCGAGCTGAAAGACAATGCCAGCTTCCCTAATCGCAGCAATAACCTCGTGGGTTTCTTGCTCCGTTCGGGTTAAACACTTCTCGCAGTACACATGAATGCCACGCTCGGCTGCCGCGGTGGTTACGCGTGAGTGCCAGTGATCGGGTGTTGCGCAGATGATCAAGTCAACGTTACCCGAATCCAAAAGTTCTTCGTAAGAGCGGTAACGTTTCGCTGGTTTTTGATCGCGACCACCGGGTCGCATGCTGTTAGTTGACGCGCTCAAGCCGCGCTCAGCATAGACGTCGAACAAGTCACATACGGAGGTCAACTCGAGATTAAGGTCGTGTTGTTCCATCCACGTAGTGAGGTTTTGGTTGCGTGGGTTGCGCCGGGCTGCTTCTTTTTGGCGGTCGGTCCACTCGGTCGGCGCGAAGCCAGCGCCTCGCATTACTGCTTGTCCGCGGCCCCCGTAGCCGACCACGCCAAGGCGCAACTTTCCACTGGGTGGGTTCGAGATGGCCTCTGGAATTACGGCTGGTGCGTCGCCAGTAACGCCGAGTTCTTCGAAAATCTTGCTCCGTTTTTCGGCTCGAGTTGATCTCTTGGTCCAGACGCCGTAGGTGAGCGCGCTGAACACTGGCACTGAAGCGAGCGCGCGAAACAGCTCACGTCGTCCCCATCCAGGCCGACGGCCGAGTTGCTCTTCACTCGGGG
>JAYYTT010000258.1:0-5052 GCA_036344375.1 Acidobacteriota bacterium
ATATTTTCGATGCTCGGACTGAGCGCCTGTGGATGAACACGGATGGAATCAAGAGGGATCTCACTAGCGGGAGAATGTACGTGCCCCCAACAATTAAGTTAAAAGTACTTTGGGGGCGAGTTGCCACAGTACAAACAGAAGATAACGGAGACGCAACCAGCACCTCGGGAAACACGTGGATCTTCCTTGAGAGTAGGCTCACGCAAGGTAGTTTATAGAGGAGATCGAATACGTGTTCAACGGTACAACCTGAAACGTTTGCACATTTCAAAGAAGTGGGCGTTGGTGACTCTCTGAGGAAGTCGACTGTCGCTGCAACGGGAGCAATATGAGTGATCGGCCAGTTTCGGCTGGGCCAGCAGCTTTTCGGAATCAATGGAAGTTGCTGATAGCCAAAGGTTTGACCTTGAAAGGAAGCGAATAGGGTCTGGTGGCCCTCTCGGACTTCAAATCCGATGGACGTCGTCGAAAGGCGGCGTTGCTGGGTTCGATTCCCAGGCGCTTCCGCCTTTTTCCACATAAGAGGCGAGTATTGAACAGAATCCGAGGTGGACTTACTAGTTCACTGACATTCATAGCGGTCCTCATGATGTCAGCAGTTCCCGTAGGAGGATGTGCAGCCCGTGCGAGCTTTGAAGAGAGGCTTGTTCTCGAGGATCGACGGATCACTGCAGAGATCATCCGCATCATCGAGGATGAAAAAGGGATCATCGCTGCCGATCTGCGCGTTGAGACCAAGGAAGGTATCGTTGTGCTCTACGGTGTCCAATCTGAGATGGAATCAATCAGCGCTGTGCTGCTCCGAATCTCTCGTGTCCGCGGAGTGGTCGAGGTCATCAACCGCATCCGGGTAATTCGCGCTGAAGATGAGAGATCAACCAGAAATAATCTTCACAGCTTGTAGGGCTACAATCGCCACCATTGCGACCACTGAACGGACCTCGCGGTTACTGGCCACTCGGGCCCATGAGAATGAGGTTTCGGTAGGCTGCTGCGGAGGGCTAGGTGGGGGAGCGAGCCGCGGCACGAGTCCGGGGACCTCGACCATCAAGTCCTGGTATTCGGCGCCGAAAATTGACTGCAAGCGTAGCTCTTCGACGTGGATCGCGGGTAAGAAGAATGCGATGAACAGTAGTACGTAGCCGAATGCCCACCAAGCTGCAGCCTCGACACTAACTGCAAGTCCTAGGCCCATCAGGAAGCTACCGAAATACAACGGATGACGAACAAGACGGTATGGACCACCGCGAGCCAGCTTAACGTTTTTTTCGAGGTAACCAGCTCCCCAGAAACGTGCTGCTTGTCCCATGATGATTAGGATCACCCCAACCGTCAGACCGCTCCAATGTGGGTTGCTGAAGGCAACATAGATGAGGATGACAATAATTGTGACCCGGACACGGTTGTGTGCTACCCAGCGTCGCCATCGTCTTGTGAATTCAGCCAGCATGAGGTTGATTAGCCTACCTTAGCAACCGATGTTGATAGTCGTTTGAGAGCTGCGGCGACCACGTCGCTAGCGGTTAGGGTTTCGAGGCAAGCTCGCGTACCCAAAGGGCAACGTCTCTGGTGACAGTAGGAACAAGGTTGAAGACTAGTGACCACCTGGTCAGCCGGATTAATGGGCCCGAGCCGATGCGGCGAAGTCGGTCCGAAAATCCCCACTGATGGTGTTTGGTTGGCGACCGCCAAGTGAAACGGTGCACTGTCACCGCCGACAAACAACTGGGCACGCCTTAACAACGCAGCGAGTTGGGGGAGAGTGGTGGAGAATGCTGCCATATTTCCTTCACCAGCGGTGGCTGCTATGTGATATGCCTCGTGTTTTTCTCCTGGACCCCAGATCCAAAAAACAGTCATGCCCGTCTGACGATATAGGTCTCGACCTGCAATGGCTTGTTGTTCCAGTGGCCATCGCTTGCTCTGCCAGTTGGCGGATCCGTGCATAACGATGAACTGGTCGGTACCTAATCGGTCAAGTTCGGTCGCGACCAGGCTCGCATCTTCATTGTTGTAAACAGGAGGAAAGTAAGATTTCGAGATGGAGACACCGGCTGTCTCAGCAAGGTGCAGGCTGCGCTCGATGATGTGCCCCTCGCGGTCCGAGGGGGAAGCGCTGACGTCATAGAGTCGAGACGCAAGTGGCTCACGGAGATCGCGGTTGGCAAGCCCCCAAACTTGGGCACCGGAAAGACGGGCAAAAATTGCTGATTTGGTTAGGCCCTGGAAATCGAGTGCTAGCTCGTACCGTGACTCACGGAGTTGGCCTATGGTTCCTCGCATGGATCGAAGAGACTCTCGCCGCCAGAAACCTCGCCTCCAGGCCTGGGTATCGAGAACGTGAAGTCTGGGACCGTTTGGGATGCGCTGTAAAAGTGGCGCGGCAGCGGGCTCCACGGCCCAGCCCAGATGAGTAGAGGGCCAGCTGTTGCGCAGTGCGGTATAAGCGGGCAGCGTGTGAATAACGTCACCAATCGAGCTTAAGCGCACGATCAATACACTGCGAGGGGCTCTTTCTCTCAAGCTTCTTCTTGAATCGTGTGCAAGATATCGGTGGTGTTGTGAGTTTTAGGCCCGCCAACAAGAGCGATGCGCGCGCCAACTCTATGCGCTGTTGCCTCCTCAGGCACACCCGAATTGTAGTCTGTTCCTTTGCAGTGGACGTTGGGACGGAGTAGCTCGATGAGACGATCCGCAGTTGGCTCATCGAAGACCGTGGCGTAGTCGACCATTACCAATGCGGTTACAAGCCGTGCTCGATCTAGGGCTCCCATGATGGGTCGACCACGGCCCTTGAGTGCCCGCACGGTATCGTCAGCGTTTATGCCGACGACAAGAATATCTGCCTCAGCTGCAGCGCCTTGCAGGAATGCAACGTGCCCTGGATGTAGTAGGTCGAAGCAGCCATTGGCAAGAGCAATGGTGAGGTTTTCCTCTCGGCGACGCGTAGAAAGCACTGTGGCTAGTTCTTCGGGCTCCATAATGGGCGAGGTTTGGTATCGACTCACGCTGGCGCCTCCAATGCAGCTCGTAGCTCATTCGCTGGGACAGTTGCGGTGCCACGCTTCATCACCGCAAGACCGGCGGCGACATTGGCGATCCGGGCGGCCTCGAACATCGATGCTCCAGCAACAGATGCAGTCGTGAATGCTGCGATGACTGCATCGCCGGCACCGGTGACATCGGCGATTTGGTCGGTTCCATAAATTGGCAGATGGTTTGTCGTACCATTAGCTAGGAACAACGACATTCCCTGAGAGCCGCGGGTGATTAGGGCTGCGTCACACTCCAACTCTGCAATCAGGCGCCTGCCGGCGTTGTCAAGTTCGTTTCCAAGTGCCCCAGTCGGAATATCTAGTGCAGCTTCCACCTCTTCCTCGTTGGGGGCAACGACACCGACGCCGCGATAATTCATCAACGCGTTTCGTGAGTCAGCGACAACTACAACACCACGATCGCGCAATGGTTTCGTGATCTCGGAAACGGTCTCAGCGGCAACATTACCCATCCCGTAGTCGGAGATAAGCAAGGCATCAGCATCTGAGAGACTTGTCGCAAGGACTTCTCGGATTTGTTGGTCGAAATCATTGGACACAGGCCAACCACGGTCGGCGTCTATTCGCAAGATCTGTTGCCGGACAGTATGACGTCCTCCAGCCATAATCCTTGTCTTCATAGGTGTGAGGGCGTCATTGCGTTCGACGAGGTGAGTTGTATCGATACCCGCCGCACCGAAGGCGGTGCGCAACTCGCGACTAGCATCATCACCTCCCAAAAAGCCGACCGCGGTTACCTGAGCACCCAGTGCTGCAGTGTTCATCATTGCGTTACCGGCGCCACCTGGGCGAATTTCCTCACGTTCCCGCCGTACCACTAAAGCTGGGGCCTCACGGGAAATACGGGTACTGGAACCGTATACAAAGCGGTCGGCGACAACGTCACCCCACACGACAATGCGCGCCTTGGCGAAACCGTCTATCCAAGGGCAAAGGGTTGAAAGCGCTGGCAGATCAGGAGGAGTTAGATCCTGCATAGGGTTCGTGGGTGGCGAATAAGAACGCGAGTTTTCACCTAGCATAGATTAGGGGTGACGCAGACCACCGTACAACTTCTAGGGTACAACCTTAACAGGACAGGGAAAATCCCCCCGTGGAACTGTTTCTTGACTTGTGACTTGTTGAAAAGGAGGTCAGTAGACAGGGAAGATCTGATGCGCAGTTTGTGACAGTGATACCCCCGGAAGGTTTCAAACATTCTGTTATTGAGCAGCCCACCACAGCCCTTCGACTTTGGTGAACACTTGATCTGGACTAAGTGTTTCCATGCAGGCGTGATCAAGTGGACATTCATCGTAACCACATGGTTGGCAGAAACACTGCTTCGAAAGCTGCACAACATGTTCTCCCCGTGGGCAGCTCCGCGTTGGGTCCGTGGGCCCAAAAACGACTGCCGTTGGGCGTCCGAGTGCTGCGGACAAGTGAGCACCACCGGTGTCGTTGCTAACGACCATGCGGCACTGCATAAGTGCTCTTGCTAGGTCTGTAAGGCTGATACCACTTAGGTTAGCCACTTCTGTTTTGCAGACTGCAATGATGGCGTCGTTTACTGGACGGTCGGCATTGGTTCCGAACAGTACTGGATGCACCCCCCATTCTTGGTGCAGGAGATTGATTAAATGAGCGAAAGAATCTACGGGCCAGCGCTTTGCAGGATCATTGGCAGACCCAGCGAAGATGCCAACATACTTACTGCACGGTGGAAGGATCTTTTCTGTGTGGTTATCAGGCGCTGAAATACTTAGTTGATAGTCATTTGGTCCGGCGTCGTCGAATCCAGCGTGCTCAGCAAGACGTGCAAACCGATTTGCCTCGTGAACGATATGTTGTGGCCGAATCTCGGAAGCCACGTCAGTAAGCAATAGTTCACGACCATCAGTTGCGTACCCGACCCGTCGAGGAATTCCCGCTATGGTCGCTAGTAATGCCGATTCAAAAGAATTAGGCAAAAGAAGGATGGCATCAGCCCGAAAACGTCGCATATCTGCTGCAGCAT
>JAYYTT010000259.1:0-2295 GCA_036344375.1 Acidobacteriota bacterium
ACCTATGAATTGCGTCCGTTAGCAACAATGGCAACAGCACTAACTCGACAAGACGTCAGTGGTTACCCTGCTGGCGGCTGGAATGCCTCTCAAATAGTTCCGCATACCCGACTTATTCGGGCGCTAATTGGCAGTCCGGCCAAGCTTGTTTCTGGCAGTTCTGCGGACCTTGTAGTTTGGAGTGAAGATCCAATGACGGATGACCCAGTGGCACTTCGCCGCGCAGAGGCGATGCTAACGATTGTTGCTGGTCGCGTTGCCTACAGTCGTGCTCTTGTCGGCACGCCCACGAACCTCATGCATTAACGCTGAGAACAACGATGGGAACAGACTCCATGGTATCCTGAGTACTCGCTGTTCTTGCCCCGATCGACGTGTGCTAATGATGATCTTTCCGAGGGGCGTGGCGTCCGTGATGATTTTCACATTGCTCGGCGCCGGAGCCTGTGCGCCATCAGGCGAGCCCGAAGTTGTCGCAATCCGATACATACGTGCCATCAGTAGTGGTGATCCCGATACTGCCGTCATGCTACTTGACACTCCGAGGCTCGCAATTAGGGTTGAGGAGGAGATCCTCGTAGTAGAAAGTAGCGGCAGGGAATCGTTCCTTGAGGACTCGATTGAGACTTTACTATGGGGATTGTTTCGGGAAACTCGACCCGTCGATTTCGAATATGGCGCCACTCCGGCCAAGATCGATGGCGATTGGGCGGAGGTTGCAGTAACCAAGACGTCTCTAGACGGAACCACCCAAACTACCGCTGTACATTTGCGCAATACCGACCGCGGCTGGCGCGTTTCGGGAGCCTCTCTCGACCGTCTTGTTACCTTCGTGGTACAGCGGTTAACGGAGAAATATTAAACCTGTCGAGCACTTCCCGCTGAAAGACTTGTAAGGAGGAGCCACCATGTCGCGCCATATTGCTATTCTCACAACTCTCGCTGCCATTTCTATGTTCACGGTCGGATGCGCTGGTGGCAGTGGCGGACCCTTGAGTACCTTGATGGATCAGGTTCGTCTCGACGACCCGCTAGCGGACCGAACATATATCCAAAATCAGGATGTCATCGAAGTATCTGAGTCGGTTCCTGCCCTCATTGAATATCTTTCGAACGACGAATCACCGAAGGTCAATGCCTGGGCAGCACTGATATTGGGCCGCATCGGAGACCCTCAGGCTGTGCCGGCACTAACCGCGGCGTTAAGCAATAACGACGCCGACACTCGAAACCGTGCTGTCGGCGCCCTCAATCTCATCGGGGAAACTGAGGCAGAAGAAGCCTTCATTGAGGCACTCCGGTCGGGTAACCGGGATGCGCGGATCACGGCATTGGTGGAGCTTGAGAAAAGACTTAGCATTAACGCAATCCCCGCGATAGCCGATACGGCGCGAGCAAATGATGGAATGGTGAGTAAGAATGCCATCGACACGCTGGGTGGCATCGGCGATGCGTCGTCGACAGCACCGCTTGTGGAGATTGCCCTCAGCACTAACATGGACGACAACCTCCGCCGCGCTGCCATCATGAACTTGCACCGGATGACGATTCCAGAGGCAGCTGCAGGGCTTCAGGAAGTCATTGCCGGGCTTGCTGGACAAGAAGGCACTGACGAACTCCTTCAGCTGGCCCGCGACCAAGGCTAATTCTTCCCGGTTTCAGGATTCATGGAGGTTCACCCCGAATGGATGAGACTGCTCTCGATTCCATCCTTGAAGTACAGGAAGCTGTAGAGGCACCCGCCGATTTTATTGCCAACGCAGTTATTGCTAACCCCGCTGCCCAACGCGCCTCTGCAGCGGAGGACCCAGAGGCGGTATGGGAAGCTGCAGCTAATGAACTTGAGTGGTTCCGACCTTGGCACACTGTTGTCGAGGGAGATCCCCCCGACTTTTCTTGGTTCCCTGGCGCCCAGTGCAACATTGTCTACAACGCCATTGAGCGACATCTCCTAACCTGGAGGCGACACAAGGTTGCGCTCATTTGGGAAGGTGAGAACGGGGACCATCAAGCGTTCACCTTTTCCGAGCTCGCACGCGAGGTCAACCTACTTGCCTCTGCTCTACGAGCACGCGGTATCGGTAAGGGTGATCGAATTACCCTGTACATGGGTGTCTCACCACAGCTCGCTATTGCCATGCTCGCATCGGCCAAAATCGGGGCCATCCATAGCGTTGTGTTCGGAGGATTTTCCGCTGATGCGCTCCGAGACCGCATCCAGGATGCTAAAGCTAGGGCGTTGATTACTGCAGATGGTGCTTACTATCGAGGCAACGTTGTCCCACTCAAACCTGC
>JAYYTT010000260.1:0-3161 GCA_036344375.1 Acidobacteriota bacterium
CGGGTCGCCGACCTGGGATGTGGCCGTGGCGAATTCCTTGATCTTTTGGCTGAAGCTGGCATCGACGCAATCGGCGTCGAGATGAACGCAACTGAAGCTGAGGAATGTCGGCGCCGTGGCCACGCCGCTGTCGTCAGCGACCTTCTAGAGTGGCTTAGTGAGCAAAAGGATGATTCGCTTGGTGGTGTGTTCATGGCGCAGGTTATTGAACACCTGGAGCCGACCGATTGGCAGCGTTTTGTCGAACTTGCTGCTGCAAAGCTTAAGGCAGGTGGCCGGCTTGTGGTGGAGACCATCAACCCCGGAAGCTTGTATGCACTCGCCCGAGCTTATGTCGTCGACCCTACTCATATTCGCCCGGTGCACCCGGAGTTACTGTCGTTCCTGGCACGTCGTTCCGGGCTGTGTGCTGTCGAGGTTCAGTTTCAGGCGCCAGTTCCAGACGAGGAAAGGCCTACCGGGCTAGCGTTTTTCCAGGGGAACACTTCCGTCGAGATGAGCGAAGAACTCGCCGCTATCAGAGAAGCAATGGTTCGCCTTGACCACATTTGCTGCGCACCGCAGGAGTACACTTTGCAAGCGACATGCCCACCACTGGGCGACCCGGCGTGATGTTGGGCCACGCTATTGGCCAAGCTTTGGTCCAGGCTGCCTGCTTGTCGGGCCATACTAAGTCACCCGATTTGAAGCTGGCGAGAGAAGAAGGATGACACTACCTGGAACAAGTGCTCTGATACAGATCAAGTTTTTTCAGAAGTGACATCCACCGCAAAGGGCCCGTTCTGGATGGCCACCAGGTGGCGTGTGATTGGCAGTGTGCTGCTGCTAGGGCTTCTTTGGTACGTGGGTGCAGGTGAGGTGTCCCATGTTTTACTGGGCATCGATCCACTGTCGTTGGTGGGCGGAGCCTCGTTAACAATGGGTGTCCTCTTTTTGCGGTCGTGGCGATGGAGGATCTTGTGCGGCGGATTCGGCATAAATGTTTCTGTTGGTGATGCGATTCGGTTGTATCTACTTGGAACGTTCGTTTCCTCGATCGCCCCCGGCCGTGCCGGTGACTTTGCTAAGGCCTACTATCTGCGTGAGCGGCAACCTGAAGCTGGATTGGCCGTCGGTATTGCCACGGTGGCTTACGATCGCTTACTAGACCTCGGGCAAATCAGTGCCCTGGCTCTCGGTGCCATCGTCCTTGTGCCGTGGGTACCAGAGAAAATTGGCCCGCCAGTCGTCTTCTTCGGTCTTACCGGTTTCGTTATAAGCACTGGTTGGCGTCCTGTACGAGAAGGTCTGATGGCACGGCCTCTCAACTGGGCACTTCGGCGACTCCCGGGTGGAGATGACTCGCTGCTGCCCGTCCCGCAGACGGCTAACGTGCTGGCAGCGCAAGCATTGACATTGGCGAGTTTGATCGGGCTCGTTGGGGTGAGTGTTGTGTTGTCGCGCGGCCTTTCGATCGACACACCAGCTTGGCGGCTAGCCGTTCTTACGGCGGTAGGGGCCTTAGTCAGTCTGATACCTGTCACCACTCTGGGGATTGGTACGCGGGACTCCATTTACGTTTCCGCAGCATCATTCCTAGGAACTTCTCCTGCAACAATGCTTGGACTGTCGCTCTTGGTATTGTCCATGTATGTGCTTAAAAGCATCATCGGTTGGGTCACGTGGGCGCTCAGTTCAGCACGAGACCGACAACCACCAGAGCTCTAATCTCTTCCAGCGTGTACTTCTTGTAACTAACCTGACCATGACTTGGTCTTGCTGTCCTATTACATTGTCGCGTAACAGCGTGGTGCATTTGGGACGGCACGAACATCACTCCAATGGCGATGTTGGGGCGATGGAAGAGGCCAATGCTCCTGCCCCAACGACAACATCAACTGGTGCAGATCATTATCTCTACGACGAACGGTCCTAGAAGCTCTTCTGAAGTTCAGGACGACAGACGTCACAGGCAATCCCTGAATGGCGAACTGTGATGATAGAAGCAGGTTAGTATGAAGGTTGTGGCCGCCATGATCGACGATACTACTAAACACTCGGACACCTACAGCCGTTTGTATTGCCGCCAACGGTTTGCCACCTGTGTGGCCTCGCCGGAAGCCGAGCTTGACCTTGCGAGCGCTGCCCTCTGGCTGGCGGCAGAGGATTGTCCTGAACTTGATGCGCAGGTTTATCTCGGTCGACTGGAGAGCTTGGCGGAGCGGGTACGCGTCGCCTGGGGAAACAGGCCCGGTTCGTTGGCGGCACTTGACGCTTTACGGACAGTGTTGGTTGAGGAAGAAAATTTTCGTGGCAATAGCAATAGCTACTACGACCCGCAGAATTCGTTCCTTAACAAGGTACTCGACAGTCGTCTCGGTATTCCAATCAGTCTGTCGATCGTGTGGATTGAAGTCGGTAGGCGGGCCGGGATACCCATCGAAGGGGTCAATCTCCCAGGCCATTTCGTCGTACGCCTGCTTGATTGCCACGAGCCGATTTTGGTCGACCCATTTTGTGGGGGCATGGTGCTTACCACGAGCGAATGCGAAGATCGGCTGAGACATGCTCAGGGAGAGGGGTGGAGGTTGGAGCCGGAAGATTTGGTGGCGGCGGGTCCGAAGCAGATACTTGTGCGCGTGCTCAACAATCTGCGCTTGATCTACATGGCTACTGAGGCTTACGGGCGTGCGCTATCGGTGGTGGACCGGCTTGCACTGATTGCAGGCGACACGCCTAAGCTGCGCCGAGACCGCGGCCTGTTGTTCGCACGTTTGCAACTCTACGGAAAGGCATGGGCCGACCTGTCCGCCTATTTGGGCTCCGAAGAAGCGACCGATGAAGACGAGGCGTCTGACGAAGCGGTTTCGCTATTGCGGGAGCATCTCGAACTTGTTCGCTACCTGGCAGCCGCACCCAACTAATCCCGCCGCCGACATACAGCCAATGATCAGCCTAATACGCCAAGTTGTTTGGACAATTGTTATTCCAGCATCACTTTTAGTTCTTTCCGGTGTTGCTTGTGTGCAGCGCAATGTTGAGCCGATCAGCAGCGAGGAAGCAGCGTCGATTTCCCTACCGCCAGAGCCGCTGGCATCAAGCCAGCAAACTGACCCAAATGCTTTGGCCACGACTCGTCTTTCGGGCGCGGTGGAAGTGGCGCCAGAGTTGGCGGAAGAGGT
>JAYYTT010000261.1:0-2701 GCA_036344375.1 Acidobacteriota bacterium
GCTGAAAACTTGGTCGGTGCGATCCTGGCTCGCAAGGACACCACCCTGTCCCGCTTTATCTATGCACTCGGCATCCGTCACGTTGGCGAACATGTTGCGGAAGTTCTTTCTCGGGAATTTGGCGACATCGGTACGTTAATGGAAGCGGACTTCGATCGTCTTCTTGCGGTTAACGAGATCGGTCCGGGCAGCGCGGAGAGCATCGTTGCTTTCTTTGATGAACCGCATAACTGCAGCGTTATCAAAGGCCTGCTCGCATCTGGTGTCGTCCCCAGGGTCGAGGACCGCCAAGAATTTTTCGGAGGCAAGCGTTTCGTGATCACTGGGTCCCTTGACCATTGGAGTCGTGACGAGGTGGTAACCATCCTGGAGAGTGCTGGTGGTCGTGTGACCTCATCTGTGAGCAAGCAAACGGACTACGTCATCATTGGCAAAAAGCCGGGGTCAAAAGCACGGAAGGCAAGAGACCTTGACGTTCCGATTCTGGACGAAGATGGTTTGGCAGCGATGCTGAAGGAAAAAGGGCTGAGTGGCTGGTAATACATGGATCACGGGCACGATGCGGATCTCATGCGCGTGGGCAACGGACTGCTACAATGACATCTCCGGTTTTCCATGAGGATGAAAATATTTAATTGAGGAAAGCATGAGCATCCCCACGCCCCACACCACTCCCGACGGCTCATCGTTTCGTATTAGCAAGATCCAAGATGTCCGTCACCAGTCGCTCTTCCATGGTCAGAAATTCGTTTTTCAGGCCGAGAAGGAATCAAGCGAAGGTTCACTATGCCTGGACGTGACCGTCACGTTTTCGCCGATTGTCATTGCCATAATTTCGCCCGAAGATCGACTGCGAACCGATGATTACGCTGAAGATCTAGTCAGACGGATGCTCGATGCTGGCAAATGTCAGGACGTTGAAATCCAGGTGACCAGTGATGGTGCGGTCAAAGTGGGTAGCGAGTTGGTCGACCGGTTCTTCCCGCTGGTCCCCGCAGGCTAGTAAGCCAGCAGCCTGTCAAGTTCATCAACGATCTGAGCGGTTGCTTCAGGCTTCGCCTGTTGTCGAGCTTGCCTCCCCATTTCGATGTAACGTTGGGGGGCGCTCGCTAGCTGCATGAGCGTTGAGGCGAGGGTCTGGCCATCTAATTCTTCTTCTTCGACAAGGACCACAGCCCCTTGATTCTCCAGTGCCTTGGCATTGTGACGCTGGTGGCCGCCCGCGAGCTGGAGTGGTACCAGGATGGCACCGCGACCAGCGGCAGCAAGCTCAGCGCAGGTGGTTGCTCCGGCGCGTGAAACAACTACATGGCAGCGAGCATACTCTTGATTCATGTTTAGCAAATAAGGCTCGATACGTGCTGAAAAGTTTGATTGAGCATAGGCGACGCGGACACGCTCCAGGTCGCTCGGGCCTGTTTGGTGAACGATATCGATTGCTTCGCTGGGGAGATGGGTCAATGCAGCGATCATCGCATCGTTAAGTACACGAGACCCCTGGCTTCCGCCAAACAGGAGAACGCGTAGAGGGGCTTCACCTGAGAGACTGGATTCCCCTTCAGGCTTAGGCGTGCCTTTGCTTGCCAGGACAAGGTTGGGTACAGCGGCGATCTCGGGGCGAATAGGGTTGCCGGCGACAAACGCTTTGCCGTGAAAGTGTTGCGCAGTCTCCTCCCAGGCTACTGCCGCAGCGTCAACCCAGCGGGCCAGCCATTTGTTAGTCAGACCAGGAATATAATTAGGCTCAAGGATCAGTGTTGGGATCCCTTGCCGAGCTGCCGAGAGGACTAATGGACCTGAGATGTACCCTCCGACGCCGACGACCACGTCGGGATTAAGCTTTCTTAGAAGACGGCGGGCATCGGTCAGGGCAGGGAAGAGAGCGAAGGTGGACTTAATCTTTCGTAGCATCGAACCGCCTCGCAGCGGTTCTGCTCGCAGCAAGTGCACATCGAAGCCCGCTTTCCCAATGATTTTGCCCTCAAGACCTCGGTTAGTCCCGACGAAAGAAATCTGAGCATCTGAGTGTCGACTGGCGAATTCCCGTGCTATCGCCAGGCCTGGGTAGATGTGCCCCCCGGTGCCACCTGCAGCGATCAGTAGACGTGCCATGTTCTTGACGCTCCGCAAGTCATTGTTTCCATCAAAGAAGGGTACAATCTGTGGTGCGGCTCAGCCTCCTCAAGGAGACTTTTCGTGTACGAGAAATTGTCCCCCCTAGTCTCAATCTACCTTCTAACGGCCGTTGTTGCCGCATTTGCTGCTGGTACATTGCCATCGGGAATCGTTCCTCAAGAACTTGGTGGCGGTCACGATGAGTCGATTCTACTTACACGTACCCGTCAGCTTACCTTCGCTGGTTTGCGTGCTGGCGAGGGATATTTTTCACCGGACGGTACCCATCTGACCCTGCAGAGCGAGCGGGAACCGGGCAACCCGTTCTACCAGATCTACGACCTCGATTTGACCATGGGAGACGTGCGGCGAATCTCCCCTGGGATCGGCAAGACGACGTGTTCATTTTTTCAGCCCGGCACTGGGGCAATCATCTTTTCGTCAACGCATCACGATCCGCGCTCTGAAGAGTTCCAAAGAGAAGAATTGGAATTTCGTGCCAGTGGGCAGGAGCGGCGTTACGCCTGGGATTACGATCGTGAGATGGATATCTACATTGCCCCTGGACCTGCAGTTACCTCGGCAG
>JAYYTT010000262.1:0-2572 GCA_036344375.1 Acidobacteriota bacterium
CGTCTTTCGTGCCTGAGTTTGGCCTTTTTGAGATGCCCTACCTGGTCCAGGACCGTGATCACATGAAGCGCATCGAGGAGGAAGTCTTTTGGTCGGACCTTGCTCCTTTATCCGAGGCAGCTGGATACAAGATCATTGCCGTGTGGGAGAACGGTTTCCGTCACGTAACAAATAGTGTGCGGCCAGTGCTGGTGCCCGAGGATCTCCGCGGCATCAAGCTACGCACGCCACGGGGAGTGTGGCGTCTCCGCATGTTTCAAGGATTTGGCGCCAACCCGACCCCGATGGCACTGTCGGAGGTGTTCGTGGCCCTTCAGACCGGCGTGATGGACGGCCAGGAGAACCCTTTTGCCCAGATCTACAGCTCAAAGTTCCAGGAAGTTCAGACGTACCTCTCCCTCACCGGCCATGTGTATACGCCCGCGTACTTCGCCACGGGGACCAATCGCTGGTCGCAGCTATCCGAGAACGTGCGTGTGGTACTCGAACGAGTGGCACACGACACACAGGAATTTGTCTACGAAACTGCTAAGAGACTGGATAGCGAACTTCTGGAAGAGCTGGAACAGGCTGGAATGGCGATTAACGAGATAGACCGGCAAAGTTTTCTTGATGCCAGCCAAGCTATCTATGAGACGTTTGGCACCGAAGTGGCTGGCGGCCAAGAACTCGTCGAGCGAGCTGTGGCGCTTGCTAAGTCTCCCGGCGCCGGGAGCTAGCAGTGGGCCCTGCCCCTGGTGCCGCACGGAGTGCTGGACGCCGCGGCGAGATTTTCTCTCGGTATCTAGAGCGTTTCCTCGAGCACGTTGTCCTATTGTTAATGGCCGGATTAGCGATTCTCGTGGTCGTTGCGGTGGGCTTCCGCAAGGCAGGAGCCGCTCTGGTTTGGTATGACGAACTCGCCTCGATCATGCTTGCCTGGTTGACTTACTACGGTGCCTGCCTCGCTGCTATGAAGCACGCACATATCGGCTTTCCAAAGTTCACAGCGGGCGCGTCTCCGAAGCTCCGAGCTTCCCTCGTTGTGGTGCGCGAGGTACTGGTGGTTGGGTTTTTCTTGTCCGTGGCATGGGCTGGTTGGCAGGTACAACAGGTCCTGTGGGGTACCTACCTGGTAAGCATGCCGTCAATACCGACTGCAGTGGCGCATTCTGTGATTCCTTTGGGCGCCCTGTTATTTGTTGTCTCTGAATTGAGCGTTCTAGCAGAGAAATTGGGGAACGACCCTTGACTCTGTTAATGATGTTCCTCGCCCTCATCGCGCTAGTGTTCATCAACGTTCCAATCGCTGTCGCGCTTGGCATTGTGGCACTAGTGGCGATGGTCGCCACCTCCGGCCCCGCTGTTATGCCCAATCTCGCATTGGTTCTTTTCGATGGGGCCACCAAGTTTTCGCTTATTGCCATTCCGCTTTTCATTCTCGCTGGTGCGATAATGAACTCATCGGGAATCTCGAGGCGCTTGATCGCTTTTGCTTCCGCATTGTTCGGTTTCATCCGTGGCGGTCTAGCAATGGTGAGTATTGGGACCTCGCTGTTCTTCGCCGAAATTTCTGGTTCTGCCGTCGCCGATGTCGCGGCCCTCGGCTCGGTCCTGATACCAGCAATGGAACGCAAAGGGTATTCGAAGGAATTTGCTGCAGCTGTGACCTCGTCGTCAGCAACACTGGCGGTAATTATCCCCCCTTCAATTCCAATGATTCTCTACGCCGTCATGTCCGGCAGTTCTGTAGTCGAAGTTTTCGTCGCAGGCATTATTCCGGGAGTCGTGGGCGGCGTACTCATGATGGCAGTCGCCTACAGGTTTGCAGTGCGCCACAACTACCCAGTGGAGCAAACCTTTCAGCTCAGCCGACTCTGGCAAACGTTTAAAGATGCATCCTGGTCACTGCTGCTCCCCGTAATAATTCTCGGCGGGATTTTTACCGGCTGGGTAACCGCTACCGAGGGGGCCGGCCTAGCGGTCGTCGCCGCGACCCTGATCGGGGGGCTTATTTATCGGGAGCTCGACCTGAAACACTTGCGTTCGTCCATGCTCGACGGCGGCGTGCAAACTGCAGTCGTCATGCTGCTAGTAGCCACGTCGGCATTGCTTGCGACCTATTTGACCGAAACCCAGGTGCCACAAAAGTTGGCTCAAAGCATGATCGAGCTAACCACGAATCGGTACCTGATCCTGGCCATGCTGAACTTTTTTTTCCTGGCGATCGGTCTTTTTCTTCACTCGGTAGCCGCCATTATCTTAGTTGTCCCGATCGTAATGCCATTGGTTTATGCGGTCGGTATCGACCCGGTTCACTTCGGTCTAGTGGTAACTTTGAACCTGGGGATCGGACAGCAGACGCCCCCAGTTGCCAGTGTTCTCGTAACAGCTTGTTCAGTCGCCAAGGCTGACATTTGGGAGGTCAGTAAGGTTAACGTTAGGTTCGTTGCCGTTTTGCTGGCGGTGCTTCTTTTGGTGACATACGCTCCGGCCATCCCGCTTAGCTTAGTCAACCTGTTCTACCGCTGATGGCTAGTTTTGATCACATACTTGTTTCTAGCGACGACAATATCTCTACGGTTACCCTCAA
>JAYYTT010000263.1:0-3078 GCA_036344375.1 Acidobacteriota bacterium
GCGCACGCAACTTCTCAGATGTGACAAAAACCAGATCGACCTCACGAAACATTTGTTGCTCGTGTTTAGTGATGCGCCGTGCCCCTCGCGAGCTAGAAGCAAAATCGTCGATGCAGTAGTACAACGAAACAGCTGGATCGAGGTACGGAATAATCTCTCGTACCAGCGGTGTCGGCAGAAAGGTCCAGACGATCGGACGTTTAAAGTCGGCAGCCTGCATCCAGCGCCGGAGTGCTCGAGTTATCAACCTGCGATTGATACGACGCGCAACGGCAGAGTATGGGAACGGCAGTAGGAGCGGTGAGTAAATATAGAGATTGTCCCGATTCTTCCGAAAACCCTTGGTCCCCTTCCACCAATTCTGAATGCGCTGTCGTAGGCGAGGAATATCGCGGATGGAGGGTGCCCGCACCCCAGTGTTTTCCACGAAAAGCACGCGGCTGCCGCTCGCCGCTAGGGCTGACATGATTTCTTGATGTCCCTGCCAAATGAACTGCCAGTCAATCGACGAAAAACACACGACATCTTGGCTACGCGGGATGGTTTGCTTGTTCATGGGCTCATAAAAGTGCGGTGCCAGAGTTCAAGCATTAGCAGCACCCAGAGTTGGTGGGCGTTGTCCGCCACTCCGTCTACGTGGTTGGCAACTAAGCGATCGATCGCGCTCTGCCGCAGAAGCCCTTCTTGTGCAACCCGTGACGGCTGCAAATGATCAGACAGGAATGACCGCAAATCGTACCGCAGCCACTGCGAGATAGGTACCGCGAATCCCTGTTTGGGTCGGCGGAGATTTGCCGCGGGGACACTCTGCGCGACAGCGCGCTTGAGCAGCCTCTTCATCGTGAAGTTTCGCACTTTGTATTCGCTAGGCAATGTCGCCACGAACTCCGCAAGCTCCGTATCAAGCAACGGAGACCTGACCTCAAGAGAGTGGGCCATGCTTGTAATATCCATCTTCACGAGAAGATCGGTCGGCAAATAGAAACGCGTATCAACTGCGAGGATTGTATCGATTTCATCAAGATTCTCGGCATCCAAAAATTCACTCGGAACGATTTTCTCCTCGGCTGGAATTACGTTGCTCAATGATTTCACGAGATCTTGGCTGAATACTCCTGCCCACGCCCGATACCGCTCAGATTGACTTAGTTGGGCAGCACGAGAGAAACGCTGAGCACGCGCTCCGAGCATTTCAGTAGATTTCCGCATGATCTTCGGCAACTTCCGCCACCGCTCAGCTAAATAATTGGCACGATGCCGCCCATAGCCAGCAAAAATTTCATCGCCCCCGTCACCGTTCAGGGCCACTGTAACGTTCTGTCGCGTCAGCTTAGCTAGGTACCAAGATGGGATCACTGAGGAATCTGCAAACGGCTCACCAAGATGCTGGACCAGAGAAGGTAGAACTTCGACTGCCGAAGGCTGCACGACAAACTCGTGATGCTCACAAGAAAATTTTTCCGCTACACGACGTGCGTGTTGAAGTTCGTCAAAACGAGGCTCGTCGAAACCGATTGAAAACGTTTTTACTGGTTGGTCGGAAAGCTCAGCCATGACTGCAACGACAGCACTTGAGTCAACCCCCCCGCTGAGGAACACCCCCAAAGGCACCTCGCCCATGAGCCGCTTACGAACCGCTGATCCAAGGAGTGTACGGACACGCTCCACAACTTCTTCTTCCGCGATTGCCGCTTTCGGCTGAAACGAGAGATTCCAGTAACGGCTTAAGCTTGTACCAGTTCGATCACGGATCAGCATATGCGCGGGCGGAACCTTCTTCACCCGCTGATAGATGGTCTGCGGCGCCGGAATCGCCATGTAGGCTAAATATGTACCGAGCGCCTCTACATCAATATCGCGCGGTAACCCAGGCACACGCAAAAGTGCCTGAAACTCAGACGCGAAAGCGACCCGCTCACCATCATCGAAGTACAAGAGTGGCTTCTTGCCAAAGCGATCCCGGCCCAGCAATAAGCGTTCGTTGTCGCTATCCCAGACAGCGAGAGCAAACATGCCATCGAGATGGCATAGAAACGAATCTCCCCACTGTTCATATGCATGGACCACCACTTCGGTATCGGAGCGTGTGACGAACCGATGGCCTTCTTGGATGAGACGTTCCCTTAGTTCCACAAAGTTGTAGATTTCGCCGTTGAAACTTGCCCAGACCGTGCCATCCTCGTTGCCGATTGGCTGATGCCCACCTGCCACATCGACAATGCTAAGCCTTCGGTTCCCTAGCGCGGCCGCCACTCCTCCATTAGGCGAGGCCGGCATTGGCAAATAAACTACACCATGGTCATCAGGCCCACGATGACGGAGCGTGTCGCACATCTCTTCTACAAGCCCCTTGGGAACAGGTGCCCCATCGAAATGGACGATGCCAGCTATACCGCACATTCGTGCACGTCGAGCAGCTCGCGATACGCCGTGAGGTACGATTCTGCAACCTGGTCGATCCCATACCGAGCCACGGTCGTACGACGCGCCTCGTGTCCGAGCCGCGCCGTCCATACTGGATCCGATAGAAGCTGTTGCATTGCGCGCTCCAGAGCAGGCACATCATCCGGGGGGACGAGCAGGCCATTGCGACCGTCCTCGATGACACTGTCTGTAACGTTCGTGAGTCGAGTCGCGATACAGGCTACCCCACTAGCCATCGCCTCAAGCAAAACATTCGGCAACCCTTCACGAACTGATGGCAACACGAAAACATCGGCAGCTCGATAAAAACGTTCAATTTCATCCGTGCTTTCGATGAAGTGAATGTGGCCGTCTAGGTCAAGGTCGACAGCCTGGTTTCGAATACCTTCGGCGAGGGTCTCATCAACTTCGTAATAGGAAGACTTGGTGGCACCGACCAGTAATAGCGTCGTCTCAGGAGCTGCCGATCGTTCGACATTTGCCCATGCCTCGAACAGGAGATGGGGACGTTTTTCCTGGGAAAAGAAGCCAACAAATAGCACGATGGGACTTCGTTTTGGGATCGACAATTCTTGTCGCAGTGTGTTGTGATCGTCATTAGAAGATGAACAGAAGCGCTCAAGGTCTACACCATTGGGAATCACCCGCAGTTGG
>JAYYTT010000264.1:0-2786 GCA_036344375.1 Acidobacteriota bacterium
GAAGCCCGCCACGCGTGGCGGCATAGCAATGGCGAATTCCCGGGCGGTACCAATTGGTTCCGCGTTCAGCCCCGTCACAGATGCAAACAACGCAAGCAGAAAGATAATTGCCGGCTGGGCAAATTTAAGCCGAGCAGACAGGAGCCACTGCAGATCTGCAAAGTGCAATCTCCGGATCACTTGCCGATCGCGATCAGCTCTCTGTCGGTCCTGAAATACCAAACCCCGTCGACCAACGCCGGTGAAGCCAACGTCTGTGCGTTGAGTTCGTTAGTGTGTAGTACGGCAAACTCCGGACCCGCTTCCACGACAAACGTCTGGCCCATGTCGTTAGTGAAAAAAACCTTGCCCTCGACCGCTACCGGCGAAGCTGAAAATCCCTCGCGACTCGAACGTCCGAGGCGGCCCTGGTAAACAAGCCTGCCGGTGCTCGCCTCATAGTTAGTCACAATGCTAAGCATGTCGTTGATCATGAAAAGGTATTCTCCAACGACGATCGGCGAGGGAACAAACGGCGACCCTTTCTGTGTCTTCCAGGCAACGTGACTATCGGTAACGTCACCAGCCCCGCCCGGACGGATCGCCAGGGTGGGGCCAGCTCGGCCCGACGATGCGAAAACGAGTCCGTGGCCAACGACCGGCGTAGGAATTACTTCAAAAAGATTCCCTCCCACCGTCCAATATTCATCGCCTGTGTCGGGATCGTATGAGTTAACACGCGCCTGACTGGAGACAATAAGCTCATCGCGCTTCCCGGTATCAATAACAATCGGGGTCCCCCAACCTGTACCGGTATCGCGTTCTGTGCGCCATATGATTTCTCCAGAATGCTTGTCAAATGCTGCTACGAAGGAAGCTCCACGGTGATCCTGGTAGATGATCACCGTTTCCTTGTAGAGAATCGGGGACCCAGCGGAGCCGTGGTAGTTATCGAGGTCTTCGGCCTTATTGTGCCAAACGAGTGTGCCTTCGAGGGTGGTGGCCATAATCCCCTGCTGGCCAAACGAAGCGTAGACAAGCTCACCGTCGGTTACCGGGGTCGCCGACGCATGACTGTTCTTGGTGTGGATGTGCTCCCAGCGATCAAAGGGGACAAGAGTTTCCCACAGCTGTTTTCCGTTTCCTCGATCGAAACTCAGCAACATTAAGCGTGTGCCATCGTCAGAAGCTGTTGTGAGAAAGATCTGGTTCTCCCAAATAATCGGGGACGAATGCCCGGTCCCCGGAACGGGCACTTTCCACAACACATTTTCGGTATCTGACCAGGTATCGGGGTACCCGGATCCCTCAACCACTCCTTGGCCGGAAGGTCCCCGCCAGTTAGGCCAGTAGTTCTGGCCTTCTCCGTTGGCAACAATAATGCGGAGTTCCTCTTGATTTTCGGGCTCCCAAGCCGTGCTTTCGAAAATGCTCGCACGTCCCAACAGTGAAACCCCGGAACTCACGGTTAAGACTAAGGCCAGCACGGCGATCAGGACTCGATTGCGCATCAAATGCTCTCCAATCACAGAAATGCTAGGCCTCCAGGATGCCGCCGAAAAGCCCGCGGGGGTGACCAATGGTAGCCGATGCACTCCTCAAGGACAGGAAAAATGACAGGTTCCTCTTAAGCATTTTCAAGAGCTTCCAGGTCATGCTCACCATAATGCATACGTTTATACGGAAGGTTGGGATTGGGCGAAGATGCGCTATGCAAACTCATTCGCCAACGGCTTCACTGGCTTTTATCCCATAGGCATCGGCAGCGTCACCAGCACTGCCGTGATCACAAGCACGATTGCAGCAAGTGCGACCTCGAAACAAGCCGAACGCCACAGGAGTGCCTCGGCAACGCTGTTGTCGCTGCCATGACTCATTCCAACGTCTACTAATGGATCAAGCGACGGCCGCACACGCTGCCAATTAAAGAAGCCGACAGCGACAACAGCCATGAAGCCAAGCAGTTTGGCCAGCAAAACCCGACCATACGTTGTCCCGATTATTGCCCCGGGACTTCCTAGGTACATGAACGATGTCGCTGTACCCGCAATGAACAATGCAGTAGCTGCGGTCAACGCCACCGGCGAAAACGCGTTAACTACGACAGCGACAACTCTGGCGCGGTTCCTCGGGTCAAGACATGCCACATGCCTTAAACCAATGAAGACTACAGTCCCTAGAGTGCCAATCCAGGTGGCCGCTCCCATCACGTGCACCGCCTGCAGGATTGCAGGCAGAGACAACCAACTGCCTTCTTCAACCGCGTGCCCAGTGAGCGGTCGAGATATTGTCGCGATAATTACTAAGGGCCAAGTAAAAAGCCATGCCGTCGGACAAGACCAGTATGCGGCTACGAACGCTATTACGGCAAATATCGCCGCGATTACTTGGAGCTTCCAGCCACTACCCCAGAGAGTTTCGTTGGTAATCGTCCTAATGGCTTCGAGTGTGATGGGTTCGAAGCCACCGAAGAATGCATACGTCTGATGCCAAACACGGCCAAGGTCGCAAGCAACCAGTAAAAACCCGGCGATTATTCCCTGGAGTGCAAGCTTGCGCTCGACAGCTTCACACCAAGCAACAGTGACTTGGTCCACCTTGGCACGCAAAATCCATCTAAACGCGACCGCGCCTACAAGAGAAAATACGCAAACGTAGGCAAAAAACCGAAGGCCGGTGCCAAGCGAAAAGAAGAGAGGCTGGGAGATCGCCTTTCTGTCCCGTGGTTAACGGCGAGCGCTCACCGCAAACGAGAACTCGCCTCGAACTGGGTGGCCGTCGCTACTTGATGTGACCCATTTTACAGT
>JAYYTT010000265.1:0-9493 GCA_036344375.1 Acidobacteriota bacterium
GTCGAAGCAGAAATCAGTGTATTTGATGGGTGTGCAGCGGTGGCTGCTGTACGTAAGCAGGTTTCGAACGACACGGAGTCAGCTCTTGAATGCTGGCTTATACAAGCCATACCGGCCCGGATTGTTCGAATGGATACCATCATTCGTCAGGTTACCGAACTTGGGGTTTATCGTTTTGCGCCGGTGTTTGCTGAGCGTAGCCAGCAATCGAAGACGAAACTTTCTGCTACAAGACGTCGTGCCAATCGGTGGAATCGAATTGCCGAAGCTGCAGCAGAACAGAGCTGTCGCACCCATGTCCCTAAAATTGATCCGCCTTGTGCTTTTAGCGACCTAGATTGGAAATGTTTCCCTCAGCCGATGTTCATCGCCGACCTTGGGAAGCCCCCCGTCGCCAGGGTTCCAGAACCCAATACAGTCAGCTTGCTTATTGGTCCCGAGGGCGGATGGACGGAACGTGAAATTGGCTCTGCACTTTCTGCTGGAGCACAGCCATTTGGTTTAGGGGCAAGGGTCTTGCGGTCCGATACGGCCGGCGTGGTTGCGATCACCCTTTTCCAGTCGTTGTGGGGTGACTTGAGTTAAATTCCGGTTATAGCAGTCTAGGGTGCGTGTGCCCGACCTGTGGCACGCGAGGATTGCGGTTGGTCTGTAGCCCCGTGAACGGTTCCCCTTCCCGTAATTTGGCGAAAGTCTTTTCCATGCATTGGGACTTCGCGGCACATCTCATACAAGCGGCTGCGAGCATAAGGGCCAATGCGTTCAGCTAAAATTGGTACTGATGGATCAGTGTTGTCATCTTCGTAGTTAGTTGTGATCAGCGTGATCCTCTCTCGCTTGTAGCGATCATTGAGAATCTGGGTGACCGTGTCCCTAACCCAATCGGTGGGTCGCCGCGTCCCGAGTTCATCGAGAAGCAAGACATCTGCGTTCAAGACGGGGTAAAGAATTTCTATCTCCGAGGTTTTGGACACTGGGTTGTATGAGTTCTGAATTGAGCGCAAAAGGTCCCGATAGTCGACGAACCGGCCAGTGATACCGCAATTAGTGACGAGTTCTCGAAGGACAGCCACTGCCAAGTGTGTCTTTCCGACCCCGGAAGGGCCTTGGAACAGTAGCCCGGGATCCTTTTGGTTTGGGTATGCCTCAGCGAACTTTTCGGCGATCAGCTGGGCTTCCTGGAGGGTCTCGTCGATGCCAGGATAATGATCGAAGTTGTTGAGCCTCGCTATTTTGTAGCGTTGTGGAATTAAAGAATTCTCGAGGCGTCGGTCAACATCCTGGTTCGCGTAGCATGAGCAGCGTCGCAGTGTGGCGTCGGGATCATCCGCGTCCGTCGTGACCCAGCCAGTCCCTGAACACCTCGGGCAGGAAGCGGACTGTTTCAATGGAGCTGTGAGAGGGGTGGTCACAAGTTGCTCGTTTTATCAACGTCACCAGTGGTTTGTTCATCCGGCGAGCGGACAGTGATTTGGGTCGTTCGTTTTAGAACCATCAGGGGTCCTCGCTCGACCCGAACCAGTGCCTGTTCAAAGCGGCCCTTTAGTTTGCTCTCATTTTTCAGTAGTTCGTCTCGTATGTATGTCATCAACGAGCCAACTTCTTCTTGCAAGCGCGACATATTTTCGCGCATATTTAGAATGACCTCGACACCGGCAAGGTTGACGCCAAGATCGCGAGTGAGGGTGAGAATAAATTCGAGGCGCTCGAGGTCCGAAGCGGAGTAAAGACGGGTGTTTCCCTCTGAACGATTTGGCTGTAGCAACCCCTCGCGCTCGTACATTCGGAGCGTCTGCGGGTGAATGTCATAGAGTTCAGCCACGGCACTGATCATGTACATTCCGTGGCGTGGCCTGTCTCCAACTCTCATTGGTTCACGGTAGCACGTTCATTCTGATTCCGGATCGGCTCACCCGTTCGGTTTCCAAACTCCCGTATGAGACGTCGGGCGTCTTCATCTAGATTGTCGGGAAGCCAAAGGTCGATGACCGCAATCAGGTCACCACATTGGCCGTTAGTCATTTCGAGCCCGCGCCCACGAACGCGCAACCGATCACCACCACGAGTTCCCGGAGGAACGCGAAGCAGGGCAATTGTGCCATCGATCGTTGGTACCTCTATGCGAGCCCCAAGTATGGCTTCAGACACTGTAATGGGTACGGAGGTGACTAGGTGTGGGCCGTTACGTTGGAAGCGTGGATCGCTTTGTACGCTTACAGTGGCTACGAGGTCGCCAGGTGGTGACCCTTTCCGACCTTGGTGTCCACCTCCCTCGATTCGGATTGTCTGTCCGTCTTGGACCCCAGCAGGTATCTGGAGGGGAAGTGTTTCATTTCGCGTAGTAAGCCCTGAAGCATGGCACGCTTCACAGGCAGTTCCGGCCTGCAACCCTTCACCACTGCAGTCACCACAGGCAACAGCAACCGCGAGCGGACCGCGACCGAAAACTTCCTTGCCCGAGCCTATGCAGGTAGAGCACGGGGCGTTATCCCCATCGTACAGACGCCCTGTACCGGAACAGTCTAAACAATGATGCAAGCGACGGACTTGTACGGTCGTTCGGCGACCACGTTCGGAATCTGCGAGCCGACAAACCACCGAGGTGTGTACATCACGGCCTCGCTTAGGCTGGGCTCGCCGAGCACTGTCGCAGAGATGCCTGAAAAGGTCTGCGTAAGATCGAGTTTCGTTCTTAACTTCTGTACTTGTTCTGGTCAGTACTTCGATATCTTTGACAGTAGAATGGCCTTCACTGTCGTAGCGGGCTCGCTCACGTGAGTCAGTGAGAATGCTATGGGCCATTTGAAGGCGCTCGAAGGCAGTCTTGGCGCGCGCGTCGCCCGGGTTTAGATCGGGATGGTAACGACGGCTCAGACGTCGAAATGCAGCGTTGATGGTTTCATTGTCGGCATCAGGTGGAACGCCAAGTACGGCGTAATGATCCCTGGATAACATGGAAACGCTCCGCCCGCGACCGTCCAGACAGGGGATGCCTATCTATCGATCGCCGTTATTTGGTCAGGAAGACTCGCTGTCGTCGTCGACGACCTCGGCCTCAAGGACCTCCTCTTCGTCTTGAGCTGGCGCAGCACCTGAATCCGCTGATTCTCCCGAAGCAGAAGCGGCACCATACATAGCCTCAGCCATAGCGTGCGATGTGGCTTGCAGTTTCTCAGCGGCTGCCGAGAGTGTCGTTGTATCTGTATCGTCGCTACTTAGTACGTTTTTGGCGTTTTGTAGTGCCTCCTCAATTTCCGACACTGATGCTGCATCGATATTGTCGCGATTCTCGTTTAGCACCTTCTCGGTTTGGTAGACAACTGAATCGAGTTGGTTACGCGCATCGATCTGTTCTCGGCGCTCTCGGTCTTCGTCGGCGTGTGACGCAGCGTCGTTGACCATTGTTCCTATTTCATCCGGATCGAGGCCGCTGGACGATGTAACCGTAATCTTTTGCTCTGTACCCGTCCCGAGATCCTTAGCGGACACGTTCAAAATGCCGTTGGCATCAATGTCGAACGTCACCTCGACTTGAGGGACGCCTCGTGGTGCCGCTGGAATACCAACCAAGTGAAATTTACCCAACGTGCGGTTATCACTGGCCATTTCTCTTTCGCCCTGCAGGACGTGTATCTCGACACTTGGCTGGTTGTCCGAGGCAGTACTGAAGACCTCACTTTTACGGGTTGGAATCGTCGTATTTCGAGGAATAAGTACAGTCCTGACACTGCCAAGTGTTTCGATGCCGAGCGACAGTGGTGCTACATCGAGCAACAATACGTCATCAACCTCGCCAGAAAGCACCCCGGCCTGAATGGCTGCACCGATGGCGACGACCTCATCTGGATTGACTCCCTTGTGGGGCTCTTTCCCGAAGAGTTCAGTAATGAGCTGCTGCACCTTGGGCATGCGGGTTGAGCCGCCCACCAATACCACTTCATCAATCTCCCCAGGCTTCATGTTGGCGTCTTTGAGAGCTTGCTTGCAGGGTCCGATCGTGCGTTGGAGCAAGTCTTCCACAAGTTGCTCTAGCTTGGCCCTTGAAAGTTTCAGCGACAAGTGTTTGGGGCCGCTTTCGCCTGCGGTGATGTAGGGTAAATTAATTTCGCTCTCAGAGAGGCTGGAAAGTTCGATTTTTGCCTTTTCCGCAGCCTCTTTGAGACGCTGTAGCGCCTGGGTGTCCGTCGCGAGGTCAACGCCTTGGTCCTTTTTGAACTCGGAAACAATCCACTCGATAACACGTTGGTCGAGGTTGTCGCCCCCAAGGTGTGTGTCCCCATTAGTCGCTTTGACCTCCACGACGCCGTCACCTACTTCAAGGATCGAAATGTCGAACGTGCCACCGCCAAAGTCGTAAACAGCAATTTTTTCGTCGGCTTGCTTGTCGAGCCCGTAGGCAAGGGCGGCGGCGGTCGGTTCGTTGATAATTCTCTCGACTTTTAAGCCGGCAATCTTCCCGGCATCCTTAGTTGCTTGGCGTTGGCTGTCGTTGAAATAGGCGGGCACCGTCACGACGACCCGATCCACCTTTGTTCCGAGGTAGTCCTCGGCCGCTTGCTTCAATTTCCCTAGAGTCATCGCGGAGATCTCAGGCGGCGAATATTTCTTGCCGCGTGCCAATATGCGAACGTCATCCCCGTCTTTGATGACTTCATAGGGGACCATTTTCATTTCTTCATCGACTTCGCTGTAGCGCCGTCCCATAAAGCGCTTGATCGAGAAGACTGTATTTTCGGGGTTGGTGATGGCTTGCCGTTTGGCAACCTGCCCAACTAGTCGCTCGTCTTTTTCGGTGAACGCTACGACCGAGGGTGTTGTGCGATTGCCTTCAGGGTTGGGGATGACAACAGCTTCCCCTCCCTCCATGACGGCTACGACCGAATTTGTGGTTCCGAGGTCGATACCGATGATTTTGGACATAATTTTCCTCTTGTTTTCACTAAAACGCGGAGTTTACGGGTGTTTGTGTGAGCGTGACAAACGATCTGCCACTCTCGTATTTTAGTTACTAGCGAGAATAAAATCTGAGTCGATTAATGTCAACCTAAAGATTAATAGACTTAGTCTTTTCAAGATAGATCATGCGGAGTTGGTAGAGCACCGCTACGACGCGTTCCTTTTCATCAGCGTCTAGATTGCCTTCAGTTTTGCTCTGAAGCATTCCGAGGAGATCAATCTTGTATTCAGCTAGTTCAAGATCCTCGATCACTTCACCGGTGCGAGGATCTGGTATTGCGCCAAGATAAAGCATCGCTTCGAGGTACATACCTTCAAGAAAAGCTGAAAAGTCCCGCGGCAGTTGGGCAATGTTCCGTTCAGGTGCATCGGTTGGTGGCTCTGGCTTCTCTTGGGCACTGGTATCCGTCGTCGATTCTCTTTCGGGTTGCTCTAATTCCTCAGGTTTCAGAGTCTCCGCTTGTGGCTTGGTGTCCTCGCCTTCAACGGAGCCCGATTCCAACGGTGTACCATCGGCCGCAAATTTCCGGCGATCAGTGACCTTGAGTGTCGGCGGATCGTTTTCGTTATCGTTTTGAACTAATTCGTCTTCGTCCATCGGCCTTTCACAGAAGTGTTAAGGAATTTGCTGGCAGAGTGTAGAGGGCGAATCAATGCGCTGCAAATGGCCCGACGTGACTCATCGGGCGCGTTAGTATTTCGGCGTATCAGCTTACAGTGACTTCACGTACTTTATCCCCGCCTTCAGAAAGAGAAAGAGATTGTGTCAAATCGTATTGGGGCCGCCTTCGAACACCTTGTAGACATAATGAAAACTCTACGCGGCCCGGATGGGTGCCCCTGGGATCGCCAACAGGATCTTTATTCGTTACGTAGGTACATCCTTGAGGAAGCGTATGAGGTGGTGCAGGCGATCGATGATGACGACTTAGAAGCGCTCCCCTCCGAAGTTGGCGATCTTCTGCTACAGGTTGTTTTTCTTTCCCAACTGGCCGATGAAGGAGGCCAGTTCAACATCACCGATGTTGTCGAATCGATTAGTGACAAACTTGTTCGGCGCCACCCGCACGTTTTTGGCGAAGGCCAGTTGGATACTGCCGATGAAGTTTTGGTTCGTTGGGAAGCCATCAAACGCGAGGAACGTGGTGGGGGATCAGTGCTTGATGATATTCCCGAGGTGTTTCCGGCGCTTGTCCGCGCAGAAAAGCTTGGTCGGCGGGCCTCGAATGTTGGATTCGATTGGCCTAATGCGGCCGGTGCTCTTGAAAAAGTGCGTGAGGAGCTTGTCGAGGTCGAGGAGGCAACAGTCAAAGCTGAAGGCGACGCTGAGCGGTCCTCAGCGGAAATTGAGGCAGAAGTCGGAGACCTTCTGTTTGCGATCGCTAATTTTGCCCGTCACATGGGATTGTCTCCGGAGGTCGCTCTCCGACGTGCGAGTGAAAAATTCGAACGCAGATTTCGGGCCATTGAATCGCGCATAGAGTCGGGAGAGGCGTCTAATCTTGAACAAATAGATGAGCTCTGGAACGAAGTTAAGTCCTTAGAAAAGGACCCTTGATTACGTTGGTGAAGGCCGGCGGCCTAGTTCGAATGAAGACGTTATGCTCGGTCCTGCTAATTGCGGGGTGCTGCGACCGCTGCAACGACTACGCCCAACAAGTACAGCACCATCATCGGAGTTGCAACGAGTAATTGGCTGATGCCATCAGGAGGTGTAATCACAGCGGCGATCACGAAGGCAGCCAGCACCGCATAGGGAAGCCAGCGCAGCATGCGCCGGGCTGTGACCAACTCAAAGCGAGCGAGCACGAAACTAATTAGAGGAAGCTGGGCAGACATTCCCATCGCTATGAGCATGCGTAACGCGAAGCGTAAATATTCTCGGATGGTTACCGCGTAACGGAATTCTTCAGCGACACCAAGAAGATATCGGACGACGAAGGGTAGCAATACCCAATAGCCGAACGCCAAACCGACTAGAAATAATACCGATGATGCGGCGACAAAAACGACTGCCTTCACCGCCCCACGCCCGAGACCCAGGGGCGCAACTATGCGCCAAAACAGAGACATGATGACTGGCAGGGCCAAGAGTAGCCCTAGCAGCAATGAGACACTGAAATAGATGATGAAGGGATCACTTAAGCTTGTGAATGCAAGCCGTGGGTCCCGAGTTGCGTTTGCAAGTGCTGTCGTGAGCGGTGCGGCCAAGAAATTGAACACCCGATCAGCAACGCCCCAGCCGGCCGCTGTACCTAACAGAAGAGCAGCCACAACCCATAAAAGGCTGCGTCGTAGCGCGTTGATCCGGCTGATCACATGGTCCCAAGTAACTATTGGACCCGATTGATTCGAGGTAGTGGCAGTGTCCAAGAGGAAGAGCTACTGTGATCAGAAGGGCAGAAGACGCCGGATTATAGCATCGGGCAAGAGTTTTCCATTATCCAGTTAATTGCTGCAAATGCGGAGGCAGTAGGATTGGGCACCCAGGAGCAAACTGGCCGCGGTGTCCTTCAAAGTACTTCTGCCACAGAGGCTATTGACATGCGTACTCCAGACATCAGCAATCAACAACGGGGCCGAGGCTGGATCGAGGTAATCTGCGGAAGTATGTTCTCTGGCAAGAGTGAGGAGCTTATCCGCCGTTTGCGCCGTGCCGAGATTGCCCGGCAGAAAGTTCAGGTTTTCAAGCCGGGCATTGATGATCGTCTTGACGACAATCACATTGTGTCCCACAGTCGGCAGCGAATCTTGAGCCAACGGGTCACGACATCAACGGAGCTGTATGGCGCAGTTTCCCCGGAGACTCAGGTCGTAGGTATCGATGAGGCTCAATTTTATGATGATGGACTGATTGACGTCTGCCAGCGTCTGATTACCGAAGGGCGGCGGGTAATTATCGCGGGGTTGGACCAGGATTACCTCGGACGGCCTTTCGAACCGATTCCGCAGTTGCTGGCGCTCGCCGAGTACATCACCAAGACGCTGGCAATCTGTGTCCAATGCGGGGCACCGGCAAACCATTCCCAGAGGCTTATTGCGAGCGAGGAGAGAGTTGTGGTGGGAGCTGATGATGTATACGAAGCACGGTGTCGAGATTGCTTCAGCCCCGATAGCCGCCAGTAGAAACACCCTTGTTTACATCAATCTCGTTACTGCATCATGCGATATGGTTTGCCGTGCATGCGTCGAGCCAGTCCCCGGACGACACTATTGAAACTTTCTGAGGAATACTGGTCTCGACAGAGGAGATTACGGGGTACACCGAGTTGGGTTATGCGTCGTAGGGACTAAAAGGCGGCAACCTTAGCGCGTTGAGTTCATCGGTTCCCGAGAGCGATTTCACTGCGCTGCGCAGTCGGCTTTCGACATCGTTGGCCCTTCGGTCGACGGACCGAGCTTCCAAGTCTCCGTCTGCAGCGGCACGCTCAATCTCGTCGAGCTCTGCTGCGGCAGTAAGAAGACAGGACGCTACGGTCATATGGACGTTCGTGGCAGCAGAACGGCAAGCTGCTGAGACAACACGCAAGTGGGCTGATGCTTTTGGTAACCCCTTCGATCCTTGGTCCCCACGAAGATGTCTATGTTGATGTGTGCCTCTGTACTCTTCCCATGCCGCTCGAATCTCCTGCTCACAATAAAGCAATGAGTTGATACGATCAGGACGGGGTCCGGAAGCTGCAAAACGATCAAAAGCCTGGTTAATACCGCGCAAAACGATCCTTAGTGGGATACCGCTATCGTGCCAGGCTTCTACGAGACCCCAGTCCTTCGGTGAAAGTACCAGCGGGCCACCGCGTCGACGGCCAAAATGTTCCTCAATTCGGTTGAAATACTGCTCGTCCGCTGAATTCGACATTGCCTTAACTAAGGATTAGTTGGCCGTTGCAGGATGAATCCATTGGCCTGGGTTACGTTAGGAAAGTTAATCGTTGATCCAGTCGGCCACCGTTCCGGGATCTTCTGTGGCTGGAGCACCAGCATCTAGCCAGTTAGCTACAGCTTTAGTGCAATCAATAATCGTTCTACAGCAGGCCTCATATACTCTTCTGTTACCGCCCATGGGGTCCGGTATCTTCATTATGTCTGTCGGGTCACCACTGATATCTGTTAGTTGGTATGTAAGACTGGGCTTTGGAGCAAAGGTGCCCAGGAGTCGAATATGCGGAGCGATTCCAGGATCCAAGTCAGCGGCCCAGGCTGCTTGACGCTGCGACATAACGAAGATGTAGTCACTATGTTGCAATACGTCTGCGGTCAAGAGTGAAGAGCGTTGCAACGATATATCAAGACCAGCAAGTTTCGCGATGGCATTGCAAGCTCCACCGGCGGGTGGGTCCCCCCCAACCGCGTGGGTCCCTGCGGAGATCACTTCCCATCTGTCGCTGGGAAGGTAATGGTGCAGGAGAGCCTCTGCAATCGGACTGCGGCATAGGTTTCCGAAACATACAGCGAGTACTGTTTTACGGGAGCGAGACCTAAGAGATGGCATGTTTGTCCGGAAAAGGGTGAGACTCTAACATGGTGGTTTCAGTCG
>JAYYTT010000266.1:0-5079 GCA_036344375.1 Acidobacteriota bacterium
TGTCGGGACAGGGTATCGATCGCTACCACCGTACCAGCCGGAAGCCCTTCTCCCGAAGCATCCGCTGATGACGTCGACTCAATGGTTGTCGGGTATATAGCTTCTGTGTTGCGGCCCGAAACCCAGAGAGTTCCACCATCCGCCGAGATCGCACTGCCGTGAGGTTCTGCCAAACCATTCCCCTCAATTGAAGCAACGAGCTCCCAGGTTTGGGAGTCCACAACCGCAACCGAGTTGCTTGTTCGCTGCGGAAAGTAGACAAACTTGCCATCCGGCGAGTACACAGGATGCCAGGGCTGGCCACCGATCTGGAGGCTTGTGACAAGTTTGGGAATCCGTGAATCAGTCAGATCAAAAACCATGACCTGCCCCGAAACTTGTCCACCCGTAACGAGTGTTGATCCGTCGGGAGACACCGCAAACTGCACGAATGTGTGCGTATCCCCTGTGACGTTGATGATTTCTAGATCGTCTTCCTCGGGAGAAACTGATGCGACTTGGTTAACAGACAAACTCGCAGTAAAAACTCGCCCTCCCCCTTGTGCCACCGCAATAGCGTGCGGCCGTGGGAAAAACACGTCGTATTCGTCGATTGTCATATCGGATCGCGTGATCACACCGATGCGCTGCGGTGGGTTCACCGCAGCCATCGAGCGACCCACGTAAAGAATGTCCTCGACAGGGTCAACCGACATCATTCCTGGCGTCTCGAACACAGCCTGGCCAACCAAGTCATTGTCTCGATTGAATTTGAGCACACGACCATCTGCGATCAATGACGCGTACCAGAACGAACCGTCAGGTTCCACCGCCACATGGTGGGGTTTCGCATTGGCCGTGAAGCCAAGGCTAGTCAACCAAATAGTCTCAACTACCTCCCGAGCATTCATGTCAATGACCGAGAGAGCCGGTCCGCTTTGGCTGGCTACGTACAGAAATTCGGGTTCCGACGCCTCCATCTCCGATTGCACCGATTCAACCTGTTCAACGTCACTGCAAGCCCCGAGTAGCGATATAGCTAGGGACAGAAGCAACAGGGTGCCCTTAGAACCTAAATGCGAATACTTATCCAATCATCACCTCAGTTACGTACTTTCACGATCACCATACCTTCGCGACCACTAGTCACGACGATGATGCCGCTTTCAAAGAAAGGGTAGTTACTCCACGATCCCGTCATGCCACCACCTTCCTGGTAGGGCACCGTGTCGAAAAACCCAGCCGGCTCGGGGTTCTCCGGATCGCTAATGTCATATACCCGTAACCCTGAATCGTAGTTTGACTGATACATCATGTCGCCCTTGATGTAGAGGTTGTGATCTGTGGCTGGGTTATCAGAAATGTACTCCTTCACAAGGACCGGGTCATCCAATTCCTTGATGTCCCAAATCAACGTGCGTGTGCCCGAAACTAGACCGCGCCCTTCATCAAGTTCATCGTTCATGAAGAAATAAGCGTGATCGTCAGTAATCCATCCCTGGTGGCTGTAGGCCACGTTCGGATAGGTTGCCATGCCGAGTGCTACCGTATTCCGCTTATCGGTAACATCAGCAATCGAGATCGCAGTTTCGTTGGAGCCAATGCAGATTTCGTGACCATCATAGCGATCGTCAGGCCCATCATAAGTAATGCACATGGCATCGTGAGAGTAACCCGTACCGCGCCGACCAGTGTTCATGTCTTGGAAGCACCCTTCGAATGTGGGGTTCGATGGATCTTCGATGTTGATGATGTGCAAACCGCCACCGCAGCCGTTTGGTCCCCCGGCACCAACAGCATATGCGTAGTCAGTATCGGGATTGATGACAATGTTGTGAGTACTGGCAACACCGTCGTAATGGTGGTCTTCCTCGAACTCGACCGGCTCTCCGTCGAAGTCACGCAAGCGCTCAAGGTTAAAAACCTGCATACCATGCTGGCCAGCTCCGTCCGAAACGATGTAAACCCAGTTGTTACGCACTTTCATGTCGCGCCAGGAGCTGGTACTAGCACCCTCGGTCTTCATCAAAATACCAACGTATACAGGATTGTACGGGTCGGTGACATCAACGAACGAAGCACGGTCACGCATGCCGATGATGGCATAGTCGCGCCCGCTGTCTGGGTCGGTCCACCCCCATGCATCGTTGGTAGAAAGGCCCCGCACACCGCCCATTTCGTGCACTGGGAGGTAAGAGATCAGATCGACGCTGTCGCAAGGAAAGCTCCCCGCCATCCCATTAAGGCAATCAATACCACCGTCGGTGCCCGTAACCATTGGGTAGTTAGCTATCGGACTTAGAATCTTCTCTGTGCTCCAACCGAAATCCGCACGGGTCATCACCACCGCGGTACCAGCGTTAAAGTCGTCGCCTGGCAACCCGACGACAACGACGTCGCTGTTCGCAGCAATCACATTTCCAAACCGATCACCTGCAGCAATATCCGAGGCACCGAGCTTGGTAGCACTAGTCCAGTTACGGTTGGCATCACGCTCGTAACGATAAATACGCCCTGTACGACCGGCAACACCTGGAGCGCCAACCAAAGCCACGTTCTCGTCGATCACCATTGAAGTGCCGAAACCACCGCCAGGCTGCCCATCGAAAGGGACCAGGTTCCCGGTCCGGACCCAACGCTCTTCGTCATTAACCTGGTATACCGAAACACCTCCGATGCCCCCATTTGCTGTCGAGGCGCCAATGAACATTTCATCACCTTCGACAACGATCGAGGTCCCGAATCCTGCGCCTGTTTGGGCGTTATTGCCTGGGAGTTGATCAATTTGCTCCCAGTTGCTGCCATCGCGCTTAAATACATACACACTGCCGGCCCGACTACTGTAGTTCGGAGCGCTTACCATAGCCCAATCGCCACTGATCGCGACTGCCGAACCGAACATGGGGGGTGCAGATGGGCCACGACCGCCACGGCCCCCTCGGCCGCCACCGCCAGCTTGGCCACCGCGCCGGCCTCCCCGACGTCCACCTTCCGCTGTTTCCTGGTCTTCTTCTACCGGCGCCGGATTCGTCGCCACAAGCTTGGCAACTTGAGACCAACCAGAAGCACCGTGTCCGAAAATGTAGGCAGCACCCTGCCGCTCGTTATGCCCCGAAGCGCCAACGATCATAAATTCACCGCTGGCCGCAATAGCGTTGCCAAAGCCATCACCTTCGGCACCATCAGTGGGCACAATTGACCCGGCTTCCATCCACTCTTCAGCATCGCGTTGAAACACATACACCTTGCCAACGCCAATGCCGCCCCCAACTAGCAATAAATCATCGTCGACGAACATCGAGCGCCCGAAGCGATCCCGATCCGCAGCGTCCGCAGCTTTCAGCTTGGCAATTTCTCTCCAGCCATTGGCGGTTTGTCGATAGACGTAGACGAAGCCCGATGAAATAACATTTCCAGCCTCGCCAACGAAGACTTCATCGTTGCCTACGGCAACGGATGCACCATAACCAGATTGAGCGTGCGCGGGTGTCGTGAAGGCAAACAACGCGGTAATGAGAACAAAACCGCCAAGGAATTTTTTCATGATCCACCTCATTCTCTGAAAAAACATCGGCGCATAAGTAAAACCAGTGTTTCCTCGAATCACACCTGAAAACAGGAAGTTCTTTATTGGAGCCTCTGTTAAGAAACCTAAAGCCTGATCCACAAAACCAATCGACTCAAGTCGGGAGCCCCGTATCTCAATGTTTAATAGAGGGTACCCGATAAAGTCCTCTTCCAACCGGTCAGCTATTGATGCGAAGCTGCTACCTCGGTCGCCATGGCGATGAACTTAGCGATGTTGCGCTTCAGGTTCATCAGCTCTTCTTCGTGGACATACATCATGTGACCGGCCTCATAGAAGTTGTGCTTGATGTTGCCACGCAGCTCGTCCGGCAAGTTCATGTGGTCGGTAGTCCACTCCATGGCAAAAAACGGCGTCGCTAGGTCGTAGTAGCCATTTTCGATCTGAACCTTCAAGTTCGGGTTGCGGATCATCGCCTGTTCAAGGTCAGAGGCCACATACGTGGCGCCCGGCCATCCACCTCCACCGCGCGCCCGATCCCAGTTCCAGCCCTGGGTCCCACCACCAGTTCGATAGATCTCAGTGGTTTCAAACCCAAGATCGTCACGCAGGTAACGGTTGATCGCGGCGGTGTAGGCCCCAGTGATTGCAGATGATTGTGGATCGTAGCTAGCGTTCTCGGCAAGTAGTTCATTGGTGAAACCATCGTAGCGAGCATCAAGTCTTGAAGTCACCATTCCCTGCGTACGTTGCAACTCGGCGCGGAACTGTGTGGCATCAACCTTCAAATTGGCACGATCCCAGTACTGCTCAGACAAGCCGGTGTACTTGGCCAACCTCGCGCGCACGGCCGCTACTTGTCCCACCGGGGCGGATGACCCTTGCGCCAGGACATGAGCATAATCACCAACGGAAAATGCGCGCACCTCATCAAGCCAGGCCACAAGATCATCAGGCCATGAAACCGCACCATGATACGCAGCGGTAATGGCATAGGACGGTAGGTAGGTAACGTAGGAAGTATCGTGTCCCGGCGCGAACAGCAGAGTCTCAAAGTCCAGAACTGCCGAGATTAAAACAACGCCGTTGAAGTCCATCCCGGCACGGTTTTGCAGCATGTTGACGAGCACAGCCGACCGCGTCGTTCCGTAGCTTTCACCCATCAAAAACTTGGGTGAATTCCAACGCTTGTTGCGAGTGATGTACTGGGAAATGAACTGTGTCAATGAACTTGCGTCTTCGTCAATTCCCCAAAAATCGCTTCCGTGCCCCACACCAACAACGCGGCTAAAACCGGTACCGATCGGATCGACAAACACCATGTCAGTGACATCGATAAGGCTACCCAAATTGTCGACTAGATCGTAAGGAGGGGGTGCTGTCGGCCCTGAGTCGTTTACCGGAACCCGTTTGGGACCAAAGGCTCCCATGTGCAACCAGACTGAAGCTGAGCCAGGCCCACCATTGTAGATAAACGCGATCGGCCGTCTGCCAGAATCCACCCCTGAGCGCGTATACGCCGTGTAGTACAAGCTCCCGGTGGGCTCACCACCGTCGTTTACCAAGTGCATAGT
>JAYYTT010000267.1:0-3837 GCA_036344375.1 Acidobacteriota bacterium
GACCGCCCTCGTCAGATTCGTCATCGCCTTGCTCCATGCGCTGTTCAGCCTTGTCCGTCATCTCGGCTTCAACGATCCCGAACACCAGGGTTGAGAGGTCGTCGGTGAATGATGGGGCTCGGTTGGCGGCAATTGTCATGCCCTCGGGAAATGAATCGTCCTCAAGGGGGTCGTAGACGACCTTGGTGGGTATCTGGGCGGTCATGTCAGTGAATGCCACAACGCTGTAGAGCGGGGCCTCGTAGTCTTCATCGTCGATGCCTTTAAGGGTTGTGAGGCCGTCCCCTTCATCAGTCCAATTCAGGCTCTGGTAGCTCGCAGCGCTACTTTCCAGGGGTATTACCACGCCACTGTCCATTAGGCGGATCTGCACGCCGTTTCCGGCGTTGCTCTCGGTGTCCACCAGCCAAGCGAGGCGCCTACCTGATTCATCGAACTCGAACTCAGCAACGTTACCGATGTTCATTTGGGTTCCGGTGGAGAGCTGCTGCAGGATCAGGTCAGCCCCGCGCGACCGGTTATTGTTGTTGCTTCCCGATCTATTACCATCGGGGCGTCCGCGCCCACCGCCGGCCCGGCTGCCAGTGCCTCCCGGAGCATACTTTTGCATGGCAATCCATTCAGCATTTTCGCCCGAAAAAGCAAATCTACGGACCTCCTCAATCTCAGTTAATTCGCCGTTGCCCAGGTCCAGCAGGCCGAGCTTGTTGCGCTGTGGAGGGCCGCTGCTGTCGGGGCGGTCTTGGCTAAACTCCGGATAAATAGTGAACCCTACCCAGTGTGAATCATCGGAAATTTCCAGTCCGCCGCCCCCGAACCCTGCGCCACCAGAGCCGGCAGGGAAGCGATACTCAGTTTCATCTTGAGTACTTCGGACGATGATTTCTCCATTGCCTTCTGCTGGCGCCAACCGATACGCGAACCAAGAGCCATCCACAGATAGCCTTGCCCCACCGATGCGCTTCCAATCCATAATGTCCTGTAACTCAATGGTTCGTTGCTCGGACTCCTGAGCAAGAACAGTGCTCACAAATGGGACTCCGGGGATTGCTGCCAAGGCTAGTGCAGCGGTCAACACAGCAATCAATAGGGTATTAAGAACTCGTGGGATCGTCATCGGTGCGGCTCCAGTGGTCGAAATACAGTTTGGTGACGGTGTTATGAATTTGCTGAAAATATGCTCACGAAGTGGTGAGGCTTCAGGAATGCTGAGACTTATGAGGCCTCGTTGTCAAGGACTTCGAAGAATGAGAACCTTTGATTGTTGCTAGCGACATTGGATTACTCATGTTTAATGGTCTCAGAAGACCTTGATTGCCAGCCTTGACGGCAGAGGCATTGAGGTGTGACCCTCCTGGTGGCCCTTGCAATTCTCCATTGGGTGGGCCACGCGACTGTCAATGATTTGGGCCGTTTTTAGTTTCCATGACCCGTGTGACGACCACTGGTGCGTGCCGGGTGTCTGTCGTCCTTGCGGGTCTCCCGCGTTCTAGAACGAGGGGTTTAATTTGTCACTTGGTAAAGACAGTTCAGAGCGCTTAGTTATCAGCAGCCTCCTGGAGAAGGTCGCCCGCCAGTTTCGCTTGAACTGCATTCTCGATCATTTCTCGGTTGCGGTTTGCTTTGTGTTTGCAACGCTCCTTACCGTCAAGATCCTCGGCATGCTTGTAAACATCTGGGCGCCACCGCCACTAATTGTTGTTGCGACGTCAGCAGCGTTCTTGATCATCTTTCTAATCGGAACCCAGTATGGAGCCCGACACCTTGGTCAGGCTGCTGCCGTTGCCGACGATGCCGGCAGGCTGAATGATGAGCTTAAGAGTGCCTATTGGTTCATGCGGCAGCCTCACAAAACGATTTGGACAGAGGCTCAGGTTCACCGCGCCAGCCAAACAGCACGTGGGCTGCAGGCGAAACGTTTGGTGCCAACGATTGTTCCGCAGCGCCTCTGGATTGCAGCAATGTTAGGCGGCATTTTAGTTTCGCTACAATTTGTTCCTGCCGGTCCGCCATTACTCGCTTTTACCAACGTATCCGTTGACCCTTCAAGCCTTACTCAAGCGCAAGAAGAGCAGTTCGAGGAGATTCGTAATCTCGTTGAGCAAGCGCAAATACTTGATGAGACGACTGCCGAAGAAGATCAGATCAGTGCCGATGCCCAGGAGCGACTTGAGGAGGCGATGCGTGCCCTTGAGGCTGACCAACTGACGATGGAGGAACTTCTTCGTGAGTTGCGAGAGGCTCAGAATTCACTAGAAGAGGGCAACCTCGAAATGAGCGCCATGCAAGAGGCACTTGAGGATCTTGCCCAGGACCTTGAGGGTTCCAGTGACTTATCCGAACTCGCGGAAGCAATGAAGAACCAAGATCTTGCAGAAGCAGCCGAGATGATGCGGAGGCTTGCTGAGCAGCTTTCGCAAATGGATGGCCAGCAACTCGCTGAGATGGCTGAACAACTGCAGCAGGCGGCGCAAGGTGATCAGGCGAGTATGGAAGAGCTCATGCAGGCGCTCCAGGAAGCTGCCGAGGCGATGTCGGATGAGCAGATGGCTGAGGCTATGCAGGCGATGCAGGAAGCCGCCGAGGCGATGGAAGGCATGTCGCAACGTATGGATTCTCAGGAGATGATGAATCAGGCGGCGCAGCAGATGCAGGCAATGCAGCAGTCAATGTCACAGCAGCAGCTCGCCCAGCAGATGATGTCACAGCAGGCTATGGCTTCTGACCAGGCCGGCGAATCACAAGAAGGTGCTATGGCGATGCCGTCCGATGAAGTACAGAAGACTGCTGCGAGTGGTGACATGGGGAATCCGTCGCAAGAGGGTGGACCTGCGGGCCACGCGACGAGTGATGCAATTGAGGATGCGGAGATGCAACTTGGTGCCCCGACGACACTCGAAGTTCAGCTTGAGATGGAAGTTTTAGCCGAAGAAGAAGAAAGCCCTGAAGAAGCACCCGATCCCGAAGATATTTTCCAAGAATCGAGCAGGCAAGAAACGGCCAGAGTTGAGTACAGAAACGTTCGGAGTCTTCAGAGTTACGCTGAAGGCTCGGTATTGAGCGTAGAGCAAATTCCCTGGCGCTACCGAAACCTCGTGAAGAGATATTTCCTGGCTATAAGGCCGCGTGAGAACCAATGACAATCGAAATCGAAGACCGAGTAAGTCTGTTTACTGACCAGTTCACACGTGTCCGCGAGGAAATTGGCAAAGTTATCGTCGGTGCCGAGGAGATTATTGATGGTACGTTGATCGGCCTGCTCGCCAAGGGCCATGTTTTGCTGGAAGGCATCCCCGGGATCGGCAAGACAAAAATCGTTGCTACCGTGGCAGACGTCCTGCACTTGAATTTCTCTCGAATCCAGTTCACTCCGGACCTGATGCCTGGTGACGTTGTGGGATCTAACGTGGTGCATGAGACCGCCGAGGGGGCGAAGGTTCTCAAGTTCGAGAAGGGTCCAATTCATACCAACATCCTGCTTGCAGACGAAATCAACCGTGCTACTCCGAAGACACAGTCGGCGCTACTTGAGGCGATGCAAGAGCAGACGGTCACCGTTGGAACCACGACCCATAAGCTAGACCCACCATTCTTCGTTCTTGCGACACAGAACCCAATAGAATTGGAAGGCACCTACCCGTTGCCCGAGGCTCAGATGGACCGCTTCTTCTACAAGCTGCGGATCATGTACCCGGAACCTGATCATATGCACGAAATCATGGACCGGACGACGAAGCGCGAGGAGCCGATTGCCGAGACCGTACTTGGCCGTGACGAGATCTTGGCGATGCGTGACACAGCGCGCGATATTCCGATTGCGCGCCCGGTGCAGGACTA
>JAYYTT010000268.1:0-4346 GCA_036344375.1 Acidobacteriota bacterium
GCAGCGAGATTTCTCTATAGACGAACATGCCGACACCCAGGCCGTACACAACCGCTACGACGGCAGCCTCGGTGGTGGTAAAAATCCCTCCGACGATGCCCACTAGAATAATCACTGGCATACCAAGCGCTGGCGCCGCCACTAAACCGGTACGGACAACGCGCCGGAAGTCGACGTGCGTTTGCGTGCCCAGGTAGGCAGGGCCGCCGCGGGCAGCATGCAGGTATGTCACCACCATCAAGCCAAGACCGATTAAAAGCCCCGGAACAATACCTCCAAGAAACAGCGCTGAAACCGAAGTGTTGGTAGTCAACCCAATCAGGATCATTAGCAAACTGGGGGGGATAACTGGGCCGATCGACCCTGCAGCGGCCTGCAATGCCGTCGCGAACCGCATGTCGTAGCCACGCTCCTTCATCAGCGGCAAGATAATCGACCCGACCGCCGCAGTATCGGCGGTCGAAGAACCAGAAACTCCCGCAAAAGTCATTGACGCCGCAACGCAGACGAAACCCAAACTGCCGCGTATGAAACCGAAAAGTTCGGTCGTGAAGGCGACCAAGCGTGACGACATACCACCAGCAGCCATCAGTTGGCCGGCGAGCATAAATAGTGGGATTGCCATTAGTAACCACGAATCGAGTCCGAAGAACATCCGCTGCGCGACGATCGAGATCGGCAATGTCCCATCCCATAGAATCGCAATCGTCGAACCGGCACCGATCGCAAAAGCAATCGGCATGCCGATGAGAAAAAACACCACGATGGCGATAACAAGAATCGCGATCATCGCTGCACTTCTTCCCCCAAGTTCATTGGTCACCATCCATTGGCGGGCTCGCGCCGTCGAATGCCGTCAGTACGAGACCAATTGATTCCAAAAACATCAAGAAACTACCGACAGGTATGGCCAAGTAGACAACCCAGATTGGTATCTGCAGTGCAGGTGTTCGTTGATTTAGCGTCGCTGTAATCAGTGAGATGCCAGAGATGAATACGATCCCTAGGAAAAACAGAATTGCCGCTAGCGATAGGAGGTGCAGGTTTCGCTTCGTGCTGCCCTCCGGCAACGAATGGACAGCGTAGTCAACAGTCAGATGCAGCCCTTTACGAAGACAGACAGCCGATCCCACCATGATCAGCCAAACTTGGAGATATCGGGCCAACTCCTCTGACCATGAAAACGGAGCGTTGAATAGAAAGCGTGAAACGACCTGCCCAAACACCACGATGACAATCGTGGCGAACGAAAGGACTACAAAGGCACGCGCTGCTGTTCGCGTGACTTCCAGGATGCTGATTAGGAACCGACGAGACATTTTTACCAATCAACCACATTCGGCGTGCAACCGCTCATCAAGTCCCCCAGCGAGTCGGGAAGAAAACGGTCGATGATCTCAAACAGTGCCGGGTCACGTTGGCGCAGCTGTTCCCGCGTCCCCGAGAGCGGCCCTGCCTCGCCAATCTGGACATCTACCCAGGGCCCCGGCAACGATTCGTTAAGGTTAAACCAAGCGTTAACGTTGTGGGTCAGGTATTCGTCATCCCCAAAGGAACGATCTGGTCCAATACCCATCGTTTCAGTTCTCGGGGGAGCAAACCAACCTCGGGCTACCGCGTTGCTGTAGGCCGCATAGATTTCTTCATCGACACCAGGGTCGGTCTGGATCCAACCCAAATTTTGCATGTTGTGGACAAATTCATGTAACAAAAAATTGGCGCGGTATTTAGTGTTCCCTGGGTAGCAAATTCCGCGTTCAGAAACGAGCGTGGTTGGGTCGCCCTGCATCTGCCCCAACCCCCATTGGCCATCAGCGCCGACATCAAATTCGGGCAAATCCGACGCAGTCTCTGAGACGCCCATGATGGAAATACGCGGATTGTAGGCCAACATCTCTATGTGCACATCAGGTCTGCGGGCAAGCAGATGTAAAACAGTGCGCCGCGCCGCTAGGAGGGCCGCATCCGGAACTTGTACCGAGCTGACTATGAGGATGCCTTCCGCGTTGATGTACTTCTGATAGAAGGGATGTACCCCCAGAGGCGGAATGATTACTTTCTCTCCGGTCTCAATAATAGGAAACGCAGCCAACACTTCGTCTTGCACCGGTGCGGTCCCGTTCACAGAAGTAACCGCGACCGATGCAACGAGTAAGTAACGCAACATCACAGCATGTCTCCTAGCTAGGTTGTCTTAGATTAAAGCGGTGGCAGCAGCAAAGGAGCACAGATCGTATACGATGTACGGTCCGCGAACGCGGTGAAAAGAATTGCTTCGTATCCTAGGAAGGCAAGCAAAGTGCAATACAGAATCCTCGGCCGCACAGGTGTGAATGTTTCCCCTCTATGTCTTGGCTCAGATAACTTCGGTGACGCAACGCCTGCGGATGAAGCAACTGCGATCATCAACCAAGCGATTGACGCGGGCATCAACCTGATAGACACCGGCGATGTCTACGCAGAGGGTATGAGCGAGACCATTATCGGCCAAACCATTAAGGAACGCGGTATCCGCCATAAGGTCCTCATTGCCACTAAGGTCGACCATGGACGAAGGCGCCGCGGGATCTCACTCGATGAAGAAGTTCCCGGTGTCGGCCCTAATGAATCTGGGCACTCGCGGCTGAACATCATTCGCGCTTGCGAGGAGTCATTAAGACGCTTGCAAACTGACTACATAGACTTATACCAGTTGCACCGCCCATCCTTCGATATTCCGCTCGACGAAACCATTGGCGCCCTCGACGATCTGGTACAGCAAGGCAAGGTGCGCTACATCGGATGCTCGACCCAACCAGCTTGGTTGGTCATGGAGGGAATCATGGTGTCCGAGATGAAGGGCTGGGTGCGCTATGCCTCAGAGCAACCACCTTACAATCTTTTGGATCGGCGTATCGAGAACGAGCTAATCCCGCTGGCACAGCGCCACGGACTCGGCATCATCTGCTGGGGCTCTTTGGGCATGGGTGTGCTAGCGGGACGTTACAACAACGCCGATGAATACCCAGCCGATTCACGCGCCGCTAAGCGTGGCGGGTTTTATGCCGATCGGGTAACGCAACGTGGTGTGGAGATTGCTCGTGAGTTCGCTAAAGTTGCCAAGCAAGTTGGCATCACTCCGGCACAGTTGGCGGTGCTGTGGTGCAAGGATCAGCCGGGCATTACTGCACCGCTGATCGGCGCGCGCACACTTGATCACCTTCAGCATTTATTGCCGGTTCTTGAAATGACCCTTGATGACGATTCACGCGCCGCGTGTGACGCGCTGGTACCGCCCGGAAGCGTCGCAGCAAACTTTCACAATACTGCTTACTGGATGAAAACAACGGTGCCCGATTCCGTTGGTACGCAGGAGACTCGTTGACGGGAAGCTAACTTCCCAGAATCACACAAACATCCATGCTTGACATCAGGCCATCAACCGGAGGTTTCCCAATGAAGTTGCTCGCAGCTGTTTTTCTTACAGTTTTTGTCTTTGGAGCATGCAGTACAACTGTTACTGACTCGGTTACCGACAACGTAGTAAACCAAACAAATGCTTCGCCGGAGATGTTCGGCGGCTGCATCCTAATTTCACCCATCGGTGAGGTTCCCGCTGATGTATACGAGGTAACGGCCGTTGCCGCGACGGATGAATATCCACCTTTCACGAAGGAACTCACGGCAAACGGCTTGAAGTTGGTAGCACGTGAAGATGCCTCCGATGACTTCATGCGCCTAGTTGGAAAGACCATTGCCGAAATCTATCCGCGCGATGAAAACCTTGACCTGGAAATGCAAGAGGAGATTCTCAAGAACCACTACCGCTACAGGGCGGTGATTCCTGTTCCCGTCGGAGACGATAGGAGTTACAGGCAAACAGAAGAGGAAGCGTTTGACCTAACTAGAAGCCAGAACAGCATCTGCGACATCATCATGGAAGACGTGCCGCGCGGGCAGGTAATGGAGGTCGTGGAGCACATTCTGCATTACACGAGCGATGTCGGATTGCACTACACGTTCCCCAACGAGTGGGGCATCAATGAAACCTCTGCACTAGCACAGGCGATGCAAAAATCAATTGACGAGGGCTACTACAACGTTGAGCAATACGGTGACGACATGGGTGAAAGTCATCACCGGGTTCTCATGCAAGAGTTCGCCTATTGGATCATCTCCACAGCGTGGAACCTCCAGGAACCCTACGGACCGCAGGGAGGGGACGAGTGGACGATCAGAAATGCTTCTGACCTTGAGGACAAGCTGCCTGAGTTTTATGAGGTGTACCAACGGACCGTTGGTCGCACCATGGTGGCACCGAGTACAGAAACGTTGCAGGAGATCGGTCCAACCCGGGCCGAGGAGAG
>JAYYTT010000269.1:0-6777 GCA_036344375.1 Acidobacteriota bacterium
CAAGCTGGCGTCATCTTCGCCGCTGCAGTCATCCTTTACGCACTCATCTTTGACCTGGGGAACGCCCAACGGGCCATCCGACCTTGGGTCGTGAATTTATTGGTGCCGCTGGGTCTTTTGCTGTACATCGGTGTTGGTATCGTCACGATTCTCAAGGGGGGTGTGTTCCTGGAATACGGGGTGCTGGAACACGACCCTGTACACGGACAACATCTGGGGATTCTGCTGGTTGAGCTCGGCGTTGGCACCACAGTGGCCGGGGTAATGCTGACTATATTTTACGGCTTCGGGGAGGTGGTGCGCGGCTGATGATGGAAACCCTCGGGCTCTACAATTACTGGGTCGTGGTCGTTCTGATGATGACCGGCTTTTACATCGTCGTTGCGCGCGACAACCTCATAAAAAAAGTTATCGGGTTGAACATTTTCCAGACTTCGGTGTTCCTCCTGTTCATTTCGGCTGGCAAAGTCGATGGTGGGTCGGCACCAATCCTTGCGGAGGGTATCGAGATATATTCGAACCCTCTCCCGGGAGTACTCATACTCACCGCTATCGTCGTCGGTGTAGCTACCACCTCCGTCGCCCTGGGGCTAATCGTTCGTATAAATGAAGCGTATGGGACGATCGAAGAGCCCGAGATCCATCTTGAGGATGTAGAGGCTTGATCGATAACCACCTGCCGATATTACAGGTCCTGCTTCCGCTGGTTGCTGCGGTGCTGTGTCTCCTCCTGCGGAACCGTTTAATAGTCACAACACTGGCAATCGTGGTGACCTGGGCCACTTTCGCAGTTTCCGTGGCACTGATGTCTGCGGTGTTGCGCCAGGGAGTAATCTCCTATGAGCTAGGCGGCTGGGCTCCTCCATGGGGCATCGAATATCGAGTCGACGTTCTCAACGCATTTGTCCTTGTTCTCGTTTCCGGTATCGGCGCCGTGGTAGCAACCTGGTCACCGTCAAGCATCTCGGTTGAGCTGCCGCGTTACGAACGCCATTACCTCTTTTACTGTGCGTATCTGCTGTGCCTCGCTGGGCTCCTCGGAATTACCGTCACCGGCGACATGTTCAACGTGTTCGTGTTTCTCGAGATCTCAGCTTTGTCTTCGTATGTGCTCATCAGCTTGGGGCAAGATCGGCGCGCTCTTACCGCAGCCTATTCCTATCTGATAATGGGAACTCTCGGGGCAACGTTCATACTCATCGGCATTGGCTTGCTGTACATAATGACCGGTACGCTCAACATGGCGGACTTGGCTGAGCGTCTCCCCGAAGTGCTCAACACCCGGACCGTAATCGTTGCGTTCGGATTTCTTGTAGTTGGTGTCAGTCTGAAGATGGCTTTGTTCCCGCTTCACCTTTGGCTGCCTAACGCATACGCATACGCACCATCGGTAGTAACCGCGTTTCTCGCGGCGACAGCCACCAAGGTTTCAGTTTACCTGCTGCTACGGTTTTTTTTCACCGTCTTCGGGTATGAATTCGCTTTCGACAGGATGCAGCTGTGGATCTTCTTGATGCCATTGGCTCTAGTCGGAATAGTGACCGCCTCGCTAGTTGCGATCTTTCAAAACAACATCAAACGTATGCTTGCGTACTCGAGCGTCGCGCAAATCGGCTACATGGTGTTAGGAATTAGCTTTGCCTCGGTGAATGGTTTGACCGGAGGGATCGTGCACCTTTTCAATCATGGGTTGATGAAATGTGCACTGTTCCTTGCCTTGGGATGCATTGTCTACCGTTGCGGCGCCGTCCACATCGATGAAATGCGCGGCCTCGGACGCACGATGCCCTGGACGATGGCCGCGTTCGTCGGCGGCGGGCTCAGCCTCATCGGGGTGCCGATGACGGTCGGGTTTGTCTCTAAATGGTACTTGGTGGTTGCAGCTCTAGAACGAGGCTTCTGGCCCGTGGCCGCGGTAGTTTTGTTCAGCTCGCTTCTCGCCGTCGTCTACATTTGGCGTGTCGTTGAAGTCGCCTATTTCGAGGCGCCATCGGCGGTCGAGGGGGAAGGCACGGTACGTGAGGCCCCGCTTTCGATGCTGATCCCAGTATGGGCTCTGGTCGTAGCCATCTTTTACTTCGGTATCACAACGGAGCTTACGGCCGGCATCGCACGGCAGGCTGCGGAATCACTGCTTAAGGTGGCCTCGTGAGCCCCTCAACTGCCGTCTGTGTGGCCGTGGCCCTGCCGTTGATCGGAGCCCTTTTGGTCGTCTCCCTACGGCGCTGGCCAAATGCACGCGAGGCAGCGAGCTTAATCACCGGAGGCGCTCTTTTCAGCGTAGTTTTGTCGCTTCTCCCCGTAATACAGTCGGGTGCTCGCCCCGAGGCGCAACTGGTCGAAGTGATGAGCGGCCTGTGGCTAGCCTTCAGGCTAGAACCACTTGGCATGTTGTTTGCGCTCGTTGCCTCTGGTCTTTGGATCGTTACGACCATGTACGCGATCGGCTACATGCGCGGGCATCACGAAAAAAACCAGACCCGTTTCTACGCCTGCTTCGCAATCGCTATCTCCGCCGCGATGGGTGTAGCAATGGCTGCAAACTTGCTTACACTTTTTGTGTTTTACGAGATCCTAACGCTCTCCACCTACCCTCTCGTCACCCACCACCGCACCGAAAATGCGATGCGCGCGGGCAGAGTTTATCTGGGAATATTGATCGGCACTTCGGTGGGGTTCTTGTTGTTAGCAACCATTTGGACCTGGCATCTGGCCGGAACGCTCGACTTTCGCCCCGGCGGTATCTTGGTCGGACGTGCTGACAACTGGGTCCTTGGAATATTGTTGGCGCTGTTCGCCTTTGGCACCGGCAAGGCTGCTTTAATGCCGTTTCACCGATGGCTCCCAGCCGCGATGGTAGCGCCAACTCCCGTCAGTGCTCTTCTTCATGCTGTGGCAGTTGTAAAGGCGGGAGTCTTTACGGTCATGAAGATCGTTGTCTATATCTTTGGCATCGATCTCTTGCACGATACCGGGCTGAGTGAATGGCTGATGTACGTTGCTGCGTTCACCATCATCGCGGCATCACTCGTTGCACTCACAAAAGACAATTTGAAGGCACGACTTGCCTACTCGACGATAAGTCAGCTCTCCTACATCGTCCTTGGAGCTGCTTTGGCCACTAGTGCTGGCGTCCTTGGCGGTAGCATGCATATCGCCATGCACGCGTTTGGCAAAATCACCCTCTTTTTCTGTGCCGGAGCGATCTACGTCGCGGCGCACAAGACGGAAATTAGCGACATGCACGGCATAGGTCGCACCATGCCAATCACTATGATGGCCTTCTTCGTTGGCTCGCTCAGCGTTATCGGCCTGCCGCCATTCGGGGGTTCGTGGAGCAAGTGGTTCCTGGTCCTCGGCGCGCTTGAAGCAGATAAGCTGATCTTCATCGCGGTTCTGATTGTCAGCTCACTGTTGAACGTCGCGTACCTGCTGCCGGTGGTAGCAAGGGCTTTCTTCGTCGCCGCTCCAGAAACAGAGCCGAGCGAGGTAGCCACGCACCCGGGTCCTGGGTTAACGGCAAACAGCGGATCTTCGATTAACGAAGCTCCCGGTTTCTGCCTCGTAGCACTCTGCTTAACGGCAGTAGGGTGCCTCGCCCTTTTCTTTTTCGCCGATACCCTCTACCAGCTGTTAACTCCCATCGTGAACCCATAACGCACCATGCCAGAAAACGCCAACACTGACAGCCACGAGCATCACTCTGACGCCAACGCAGTGGGTCCTGCGCAAGGCGAAAAAAAATACTGGCTCGACGACCTGGGGAATGTCCAAAAGATATATCGCAGCCTTTGGGTCCTGTGCGCCCTTCTAGTTGCGGCTGATCTCTTTTACGAAAAACATATCGAGTTTCCTGTCGAGGGTTTTCTTGGGTTTTTCGGTTTTTATGGCTTTGTTTCCTGTGTATTGCTAGTCCTAGCAGCCACACAGCTGCGCAAGGTCGTGGGCCGGGACGAGGATTACTATGATCGATAGTTTCCCGCCTGGTTGGCTTTTGATCTTTGGAGGCCTGCTGGTCCCACTGTTTCGTGGGCGCGTCCGCTCAGCTTACATGCTGCTTTTGCCAGCGCTCGGCTTCATTCAATTACTGTTGATGCCAGAAGGGGAGCTCCTACAACTCTCTATCTTTGATTACTCCCTAACACCTGTGCGTGTGGATCCGCTGAGTCTTGTATTTGGTTACATCTTTCACATCGCAGCGTTTCTCGGCATGATCTTCGCTCTCCGCGTAAAGGACACCGGCCAGCACGTTGCTGCGTTCATGTACGCCGGAAGTGCCATCGGCGCGGTTTTCGCGGGCGATTTGATCACCCTATTCGTTTACTGGGAAATTGCGGCAATCTCCTCTGTCTTCTTGATCTGGGCACGCCGTAGCGAGCGTTCGTATCGAGCTGGCATGCGGTATTTGATCGTTCAGATAGCATCCGGCGTGCTACTTCTTGCGGGAACGCTGGCGCATTTCTATCAAACTGGGTCTCTTGCGTTCGACTATCTCGGGATCAACAGCCTGGGCGGTATGTTGATTTTGATCGCCTTCGGCATCAAGTGCGCTTTCCCTCTGTTACACAATTGGCTGGAAGACGCCTACCCAGAAGCTACCGTGACCGGAACAGTGTTTCTCAGTTCTTTCACAACCAAGATGGCCGTCTACGCGCTCGCGCGAGGTTTCCCTGGGACTGAGCAGCTGATTTGGATTGGGGCCATCATGGCCGCTTTCCCAATTTTTTACGCTGTAATAGTCAACGACCTCCGTCGAGTACTTACCTACAGCATGAACAACCAGTTAGGTTTTATGGTCGTCGGGGTTGGTATCGGTACAGAACTGGCGCTCAATGGGGCTGCGGCACACGCTTTTGCCGACATTCTTTTTAAGGGTGTGCTCTTCATGTCTATGGGGGCGGTGCTGTTGCGCACGGGCACAGTAAAGGGCTCCGAACTCGGCGGCCTATATAAGTCCATGCCATGGACGGCCGCCTTCTGTATCGTGGGTGCCGCTTCAATCTCTGCCTTCCCCCTCTTCAGCGCTTTTGCCACCAAGTCAATGATCCTTTCGGCGACCGCTGAGAATCACTACGCCTTTGTTTATTTCGTCCTATTGTTCGCCTCCGCGGGCGTATTCCACCATTCCGGTATCAAGATTCCCTATTTTGCTTTCTTCGGACACGACTCTGGAATTCGTTGCAAGGAGGCCCCACGAAACATGCTGATAGCCATGGGCTTGGCAGCTTCGTTGTGCATCGGGATCGGTGTCTTCCCAGGTGTGCTTTACAACGTTTTGCCATTCCCTGTCGATTACGAACCGTACACTGTCACCCACGTCATTACGCAGCTGCAACTTCTGTTTTGGTCCGCCGTTGCATTCGCCTGGCTAAATTGGGTCGGCTTGTACCCACCGGAGTTGAGGTCCGTCAATTTAGACAGTGATTGGCTTTTCCGTCGATTCGTGCCGCGTATGTTTGGGCCCGTCACACGTGCGTTCGGCGGCGGCTGGACTAGAATGCTCGACCAGCTTGGACGGCGGGCGACCGCTACAGTTCAGACGGTCCACAGGCATCACGGGCCACAAGGAATCCTCGAGCGAACATGGCCGACGGGCAGCATGGCCTTGTGGGTCGCAATACTACTCGCGCTGATCCTGCTTCTGTACTATCGCTAATATCAAGTCGAACAACCATCGAGGCCCCGAGAGGTCCTAGTAAGTCATTTATTATCAATAACTTACAGGCTATCCGGTGGCTCAGGTCGGCCCCGGTTCGTCGTTGTCTAAACTAGCACCGACCAGCTTCGCAGGTGGCGGTTTGATCTCGACGTCCTTTCCGCCCTCTCCAAGAGTTCCCTGTGCCGGCATCTCGCAGTTACCACGAAAAGTGGCGCCAGGTTCGATAGCAAGGCTGCCTGTCACGATCTTTGCTTCTACCGAGCCGCCGCCGCGAATCATTAACCGCTCTTTGACCTGTGCCTTGCCCCGGAAAGTCCCCCGGATTTCAAGTTCACCCACAACAATTTCAGCATCCACCTGCGCGGTAGCGCCGAGGATCAATTTGCCTCGCGAGTTCACGTTGCCCTCGAAACGCCCATCGATCTGCACGCTCCCCTCAAACTTCAACGTGCCGCTGATGTGCGTTCCCTCCGCGAGGTGTCCATCAAGTTCCCCGTCGAAGTCATTCATTCGTTACTGCCTCCTGTGCTGCTCAACAACTGTTCGTAGAGTCGTTCGAGTTCTTCCAATGATGAAAAGCGAACTTCGATTCGCCCTTTTTCCTTGCCGTGAATCTTCACCGGGGCTCCCAGCGCACGCTCCAATCGTTTCTGTGCCACAAGAGTATCCGGGTCTTGCTGGACGTGTGCGCCAGGTTTTGACGCTTCTTGCCGCATAGCACGGACCCTTGCTTCTGTTTGTCGAACACTCAGGCCATGTAAAACAACGGTTTCCGCCAGCCGTATTTGTGCGCCCGGTGTTTTAAGGCCTAGCAAGGCCCGTGCATGACCCATACTCAACGAATCAGAAATGACAAATTCCTGTATGCGCTCGGGCAACGCAAGCAATCGGAGGTAATTTGCGACCGTACTTCGTTCCCGGCCAACCCGCTCCGCGATTTGCTCCTGGGTGAGCCCCGCTTCGCTGGCCAAAAATTCGTAGGCACGTGCTTCTTCCAGCGGGTTGAGGTCTTCTCGCTGAACATTCTCGATCAGGGCCAATTCAAGAGCCTCGAGCGTTGTCGCCTCGCGCACGATAACAGGAACTCTCTGCCAACCCGCCCGCTGCGCCGCGCGCCA
>JAYYTT010000270.1:0-2942 GCA_036344375.1 Acidobacteriota bacterium
ATCACGATGGCATCGTTTTTGGCCAGCGCCAGTCTGTCCCGGCCCAGTCCAAAGAGGTTGAAGTACTCACGAAGGCTGGGAAACGATAATTTGCCGCCGCGCTCGAGCTGAATGCGCAATGCGACAACAACGTCGGCGCCTTCAAGAGCCGGTTCTAGGCGATCGAAGGTTTCGACGCCGAGCTCCTCGATGTTGCAGGGCATAAAGGTCGGAGGGGCAGCGACCACGACATTAGCGCCAAGCTTAAGGAGGCAGTGGATATTGGAACGGGCTACCCGGCTGTGAGCAATGTCTCCGAAGATCACCACCCTAAGATTTTCGATGTTCCCTTTATGATCACGGATTGTAAGCGCGTCAAGAAGAGCTTGAGTGGGGTGCTCATGGGCGCCATCCCCAGCGTTAATAACACCGGCGCTACAAATTTCAGCCAGCATATGCGCAGCACCCGGGAAAGCGTGCCGGACTACTAGAAGATCAGGGTACATGGCCTCAATATTGCGAGCAGTGTCGATAAAAGTTTCACCCTTGACCAGAGAGGAAGTCGAAGCCGAAATGCTCTGAATGTCTGCGGATAGTCGCTTCGCCGCGATCTCGAACGACATACGTGTGCGGGTAGATGGTTCGAAAAAGAGATTGATTATCGATTTACCTCGAAGCGTCGGAACCTTCTTGATCGGACGCTCAGAAATCTCTTTGAAGTGATGGGCGGTGTCGAGAATTAAATTAATCTCGCTGGCATCCAGATGCTCGATTGAAAGTAGATCCTTACTTTTAAGCGAAGCAGCCTGTTGATGTGTGGGCAAGATGAGGTCTGCCGCTTCACCGGGCATATTAGTTTCGACGTCCTTCGTTTCAGGCATCACTTTCCTCGCCTTTGTATTGGCTTACGAAGTCGTCAACTCCCATCATCAAAACGCTGTCCTGGCCATCGACCGCTTGGCACTGCACCTTAATGACCTCACTGAGCGATGTTGGCACGTTCTTGCCGACGAAGTCGGCGCGGATCGGAAACTCACGATGACCTCGATCGATGAGCACCGCCAACTCAATAGCTCGTGGTCTGCCATACTCAATGACAGCGTCTAATGCGGCCCTAATGGTTCGGCCCGTGAACAGTACGTCGTCAACGAGGACGACAACCTTGGTCTCAATTTCAAAGTCCAACTCAGTCGCTTGTATCAGGGGGTTGGGTGCAAACCGCGATAGGTCGTCCCGAAACAGGGTGATGTCCACCCTGCCGGTAGGTACCTCGATGCCTTCAAACTCCTTGATCTTGTTTTGCAACGCCTCGGCCAGTGGGACACCACGTGTCCGGATCCCAACCAGAGCTAAGTTGTTGGTTCCGTGGTGACGCTCGACAATTTCGTGAGCAATTCTGGACAAGGCACGGTCCATCTCCCGTGTGTCCATGATGATTGTCTTTTCAGGCATGGGCGGAGTTCTGGGAAGCTTTCCCGACCAGAATTTTTTTGGAGAATCGCCAGTCGTATCGCAGATAAGTCCCACGACTTAAAGGCCAAGAAAGAGAGGGCAAATAATCCAAAAAAATCCCGATCGACTCGTGTCGAGCCGTTCGGGTTTGCCTGTACCAGGTGGTATTCATCATCTCTTCCCTTTCTGGCCTCACAGGGCCAGCCTTTAAAGGGCTTACGTTGCCTGGTTAGGTTAGCTAGGCTCTTGCAGCGTGTCAAATTTGCCGCCTAGGGGTCCTCATGCTACTTTCGCTGTTAGCCCGCCTTCGCGGGAGCACACCGCTTCTTTCGGGAGCCCATGTACGATAGGCGCCTGGCCATAGAATCTGTAGCCCATGTAGGCCCAGGGCAGTTCATTCTTGGTTTTGAGTGTCCCGAGATTGCAGCGCAATGTCGTCCCGGCCACTTTGTAATGATTTCTGTGGCAGAGTCCATCGATCCAATGCTGCGCCGGCCCATGGCAATTTACAGGGTGCTGCGTGATGCTTCGAACACTCCCTACGGCTTCACCCTGCTGATCGAGGTCGTTGGTTGTGGGACTGCGCTATTAGAACAGAAAAGTATTGGTGATCACCTGGAAGTTCTAGGTCCGTTGGGAGTTCCATTCTCTTTGCCAACCAAGGACGAGGCGAGTGGTGAGCATCTTTTGGTCATGGGTGGCGTTGGTTCGGCGCCGTTCCCACTGGTTGCCGAGGAACTGTTGAAGTCTGGCCATCGTGTCCGTGCTTTCGTTGGCGCCCGAACTGCCGAAGCATTGCTGTGCGTAGACGATTTCCGAGAACTCGGGGTTCCGGTAGAGGTCGCCACTGACGACGGCAGCGAAGGCTTTCATGGTTATGTAGTTCATCCATTGCAGGGGTACCTGGAATCTGAAGATCCTGCCAATGCTGTCCTCTATGCTTGCGGCCCAACGCCGATGATGCGAGCGGTGCACGAAATCGCAATAATAAGAAACCTGCCGTTGCAGGTCAGTTTTGAGGCACCCATGGCGTGTGGCATCGGTGTCTGCTTGTCGTGTGTAGTGCGTGTAGACGCTGGTGATTATGGCGACTGGCGCTATGTACGCTGCTGCCGCGAGGGCCCAGTGTTTGATAGTCGAAGGTTGGTGTGGCAATGAGTGGGAAGAGGCCAGATCTTAGCGTTCGTATTGGCGACGTAGAACTTTCCAATCCCGTCATTGCAGCCTCTGGCACGTTTGGCTACGGCGGTGAGTTCTCTGAGATCATGGATTTGAGCCAACTTGGCGGCGTTGTTGTGAAGGGCCTTTCGATGCATGTCGAGCGAGGCAACGCGCCGCCACGGATTGTGGAAACCCCAGGGGGGATGCTCAATTCGATCGGCCTCCAGAATGTTGGTGCCGAGGGGTTCCTCGAGGAGAAGCTGCCATTTTTGCGTCGGTTTAACACTGCGGTAATCGCAAATATCTGGGGCCGCACCTTCGATGAGTACATCGCTGTTGCCGAGCGTCTC
>JAYYTT010000271.1:0-6066 GCA_036344375.1 Acidobacteriota bacterium
GTACGATGGTCGGATAGCCAATCGAGTCCACCAAATCGAAGGCTTCCTCAAGGTTATGTGCGTAGCCGGCACGCGGAACAGGCAGACCAGCATTCGTCATAGCCTCTCGAAATTGCTGCCTGTCTTCGGCAATCTCAACAGCTTGGCGTGTGGCACCGATTAACTCGACTTCGTAGCGCTCGAGGATGCCACGCGCATCGAGTTCAACCGCCAAGTTCAGCCCTGTCTGCCCCCCTACAGTTGGCAGAAGGGCGCACGGTCGATCTACGGCAATGACCTTTTCGAGGACCTCAGGAACCAACGGTTCAATATAGGCATCCGGAGCTACCTCTGGGTCGGTCATTATCGTCGCCGGGTTGGAATTAACCAGGACAACGCGATAACCCTCCTGGCGTAATGCCTTAATCGCCTGTGTGCCAGAATAGTCAAACTCGCAAGCTTGCCCGATAACAATCGGGCCGGAGCCAATGACCAAAATGCTCTCAATGTCAGTACGTTTGGGCATAGCCTACCCGCAGAAAAACCTTTGCAATTGCTGTTTAGGAGCGCTTTCGCCACAGTAGCAATGGCCTGTTGGGGGGTCAAACTTTCCACTGCTTATCGCCCACTCGGACACATCCAAACAACTCTTAATATCGCCAAACAAATCTTAATATCGCACTGGTCAATTCAGGTAGCGTTCTCGCCCATCATCGCGATATTCTTTGGGTATCTATGAGGCCAGCTAGGCAAACACGGATGGACCCTGTAGATGAATAGACTTTGAATTTGCTGCGCCCTCCCCTTAATTTGCTAGGTAAAACTTTGTCTGCTCCCAATCCTCGCCTTCGAGGAGGTTGTAAATTGATGCAGAGACACATTCACCTACCGTCTTTCCATAGTTCTTCAAACTATCAATTGTTTGTCAGAGCTATGGCTTTTCTGATCGTCATGACACCAGCATTGGTGTTCGCGATACCGAGCAACGAGCCTCCTCCAAGCGGCGTCGTCGTGCCTACCTCGGGCCTGGTCAACGCTGCATTGATCGCCGGTATGGGCACACAGAACACGATGTTGCGGGACGCTGTATCGCGCGACAGCGAGGTGATTAAAAATCTCGTCTACAAAAGGGGCCAAGCCCAAGGCGAACCTGGGCCCAGGGAGCCCTATGAGCTATCGCTGCTTGATGCCGTTGAGATAGCGCTTCGTAACAACTTGAACGTTCAGGTCTCAAGATATGGTCCAGAGAGTTCATTTCATGGCATCAGCTCTGCACTTGGAGCGTTCGACGCAACAATGACTTTCCAAATCCCTTCGGGATTCTCTCGTGGTTCATCACCATCAAACAACCAGATCCAGGGTGGTGACATCGTCACGTCGCAAAACCTCAGTGGTGGTTTTACTTGGGCAGAGAACCTCCAGTGGGGTACAAACTACAGCCTCGGATGGAACCAATCACGGAACTCAACTGATAATGAGCTGCAGACGTTCAATCCTACGCTAAGCGCAAGGTTCAACGGCAGCATAAGCCAACCGCTGTTGCGGAACCGGGGCGACGTCAACCGAACCAGTCTCAAGGTCGCAATGAACAGCTATGACTCGAGTCTGGAAAGTTTCCGTGGGCAGGTGCAAAACATCCTGTTTCAGACTATCCAGGCCTATTGGAATTTGCGTGCTCAATCGGAAACAGTGGTTGTGCGGCAAAACGCACTCGACGAAGCCCAGCAACAGTACGCCCGAAACCAAATCCAGGTAGAAATTGGTACGCTCGCACCCATCGAAACTGTACAGGCTCAAACATCCGCAGCAAGCGCCGAACTCAGCCTAATCCAAGCCCTAAATGCGCTCGAGAACGCCCAGGACCAATTGAAGGAACTGTTGAACTTCGATGTCATCGTCGATGACCCATTCGCCTACGACCTCATTCCGACAGAGGTACCCGAAGAGAGTATCGCTCCCATCGACGTCGAAGAGGCCGTTCGTATCGCGCTGGAGAATGATCCCGCACTGGCGCAACAACGCCTGAGTCTGCGCAGTGCAGAGCTCAATCTGGCCCGCGCTAGAAACCAGCTGCTGCCTAACCTGAGCGTGAACGCCAGTTTCAACATGCAGGGCCGGGCTGGAACCCGGCTGCTTAATGCTTTTGGTGGTGGGGAAATCGAGACGATCCAGACCGGCATCGGAACCGCCCTAGGACAGATTTTCTCCGGTGATTTCAACACTTGGTCCGTCAGCGCGACGTTGAGCATGCCGCTGCACAATTACTCCGCGAAGGCAAGTGTGGCAACTAGCCAGATTAATCAGCGCCAGCAAATGACGACGTATGCCCAACGACAACAACAGCTCCGCTACGTCGTGCGCCAGCAAGTAAGGAACGTTGAGAACCTAGTGCGACAAGTTGCCACTTCAACGCTAAGCCGAGAGCTCTCGCAACGCCAACTTGAGGCCGAACAGCGCAAGTTCGAGGTGGGAACAAGTACTAACTTCAATGTGCTTACGTTTCAAAACGATTTCGCCAATGCGCAGCTTTCCGAGCTACAGGCAATCATTCAACTACAGACGGGCATTGCCCAGCTGGAGCTGAACAAGGGCACGATCCTGCAAGCTTACGGGGTACAGCTTGGCGACGCGGGAACTGGCGGCGAACGCTAGCGAGTAAGCAGGTCAGCTTCGTTCTGCAATCAAGTTATCGAGTTCGTCCCGCAAACGCGGCATGACCTCATCATACGGGAAGGCTCCCACGGTTTCTGAGCCGCGCTTCATGTTGACATGCGTTGGGCCACACCAGAGACCGAGATCGGCATCATCGGTTTCGCCTGGACCATTCACTCGACATCCCATTACTGCAATTGTGATCGCGTGCTGCTCAGCGTAGCGCGACATCTCTCGTACCTTTTCAGCAAGCTCTACAAAGTCTTCGTTCTCCACCCGTGAACACGACGGGCAAGAGATGATGTTGAGCGTATCGTTGCCGAAGTTGGGCACTGATCGAAAACGGCCAGCACTGATGTCATCAAGAATTTCTTGGCCTATCCGTACTTCCTCGGGCTTTCGCGAGTTAGGGAGTGTCAGCGAAACCCGAATCGTATCGCCGATTCCCTGGCTTAAAAGTTGCTCAAAAGCAATCCTTGTTTTTATAGCCCCGTCGGGAAGCAAACCTGCCTCGGTGACACCGATATGCAAAGGCACGTCGGGCCGCTCGGCAGCAAAGCGCTGGTTCCCGTCTATGACCTTCTGGGGGTCTGAGTCCTTCAGGGAAACGATGTACCGGCTGAAACCAATATCGTCCAGGTAGCCACAGTGCTCAATGGCCGACGCCACCATGGCACCAACCGAATCCTCGCTAAACTTCTCAACGAGTTCCGAATCAACTGAGCCGCAATTGATACCGATACGAACCGCGCAGTCATGCTCACCAGCGATGTCGGCGATGAAGTGCGCCTTCTCGGCAGGAGTCTTGGACTTTTCATGATGGTAAAGATGGCCCGGGTTGTAGCGCAATTTGGCCACAAACGGGGCAACGTCAGCTGCGAGGCGATAGCTTTCTTGGAGGTCGATGCAGATATTTGCTGGGGTGCGCTGGGCAATCTCAGCAACGGCCGTAGCATCCTTCTTTGAATCGACTGCTAAGCGAACAACTCCAGCGCCCGCTTGATGGAGAGCATTTGCCTGGTCAACTGTGGCATCTACGTCTTGCGTATGTGTAGCGCACATCGACTGGACAACGATAGCCCTACCAGCACCGACGGTCACCGAACCGATAGCGACGGCTCGGGTCCGATCACGTCCAGCCGAGGTGGGTAAATCGCTCAATGGATCTTCTTTGGGGTTGTTATCTCAATCAGGGTCGACTTAGAAAAAATATGTCACTTGAATCCCTCGACAGGATGACACTTGCCCCTCACGCCTGCGACCCATCCGATGATAGAATTTCTATTAAGGTCGCCTTCTTAGGGCTATTTCCGCTTGTCTTCGTGCCGTCGCTACCCGGTTTCTTATAAGAATGCAATACGCTCGCATTCCAGGCTTCATATTGCGCGTGAGTATCGTTCTCGGGGCACTCACGTTACCGGCAGCATCTATCGCTGACCAACTGCAGATGCGTACCAACCAGAGGGGGCGCCCCGCCCGAGCACTCAAGAAGGCCACTCAAAGCCCAGAGAACTCGCAACCACAGATGTTCGATGCGAGGGTCTCGCGGGTGCGCGTCGATGTAATCGTCACCGATCGCGACGGCAACTTTGTTGCCGACCTAGGCCCGGACGAATTCACCCTTCTGGAAGACGGAAGGAAACAGAAAATCCTCAACCTTCAGCTTGTTGATCTTCCCGCAGGGCGGGTCCATCCGCTGTTCGATGAACATGAACTAAGGGGAGACGTTTCCGGTGAAGCCATCTCCCGTGGTGGTGAAACCACAATGACCACTGTTCATGGAACCGACGACGCAATAAGCAACGTCCCTCTTTCAGCTGTGAGCGAGTTGGGCAGCATCATTTTTCTCATTGACGGTCCGAGCCTAAGCCCACAAGCCAGGGCACGCTTCGGCGACGCCTGGAGTAACTTGCTGAAACAAACCGACAATCCTCAAATCCCACGTGCCGCCTATCTCGTAGACAACGTCGGTCGACTCCAAGAGCTCGCGCCCCTCGGATACGACATCGAAACAATGCACTCGGCTGCGGCAGCGGTACGTGAGGCGCCGTTTTTCGGAACGTCGATAAACCAGCGTATGTACGAGATCGCTGAAGACCTAACGAATACGTACTCCGCTCGTGAGTCAATGCGACAGCTCGCCATTGCCAAGGCACGTACGTTCGAAGCTGAGGAGCGGAACCGGACTCTGGCCACGTACCAACTATTGACCAGCTTTGCCGATGCCCTCTGGGCGCGTCCTGGGCGCACGGCAGTCGTGTGGGTCTCAACCGGCATCAAGCTTATGCAGGGTGGGCCCTACACCGCAATTTTCGCGCAGGACGTAAACCCCGATAGTGAGGGAATGGCCGGGGCGCGCTTTGACATTGTGTCACCTGATCCGCAGATCAAGGCTGCCCAAGAAGCCTTGCACCGAGCCGCCAACGATTCGAATGTAAGCATATACTCGGTTGATCCCTCCTTGCTGCAGGAGACCCGAAGAATCGGTGTCGACTCCCAACTCGGCCGGGGGGCAGCTCTCCTAAGCACCCCTGCAGTGGAACAGTCTCTAGACGGGCTGCGTGATTCAATGCGCATCGCATCAGACGTGACTGGAGGCAAAGCGTTCATCCAAGCGACCGATATTGAATCGGTTCTCAAGGATATTGAGACCGATACCAGCCGCTTTTACCTGCTCACCTATGAGCCACCTTCGCTTGATAGCGATGGTGACTACCACGAGATCCAAGTAGAAGTTTCGCGCAAAGACACCACTGTGAAAGCTCGGGGTGGTTACACAGATCATGCCCCCGAGGACCGTGTCCGGAGATTGATTGCGGCAGGACTGGCGCTTCCTGGAACGGTGACCGACCTTCCAATCAAGGCCCAGGCATTTGGCTCACGACGGCCGGATGGAAGCCCGAACGTTCTGCTCGCCGTTGCGGTTGACGGTTCCGAGGTCGGTATGATGCTAACGGCTGATGGCGAGCGCCGTATTTCTCTGGACCTCCACTCGATAGTACTTGAAGGCACACAACAAATCGATGAAGCTCACGAGCAGCTCATTGCGCGTTCGACAGATGACGGGCATTTTGAAGCAGTAAACGACAAAACACTCACCCCTAGGCTGGTGGGGTATCTCGCCTACCAGCATGAGTGGACTCTTGGTCCAGCCACCTATACGTTCAACGTCGCCGCCGTTGATAACGTCACTGGCCGAGTCGGAGCGACATCGGTTGAGATCGAGGTGGCGCCGTATAAAAACGAAGACGAATGGGGGATAAGTGATCCACTGTTCGTCACCGTTGACGATGCTGGACGGGTACATCCAGTTGTTCTCGGTCGCTTTGTACCTGGGGACAACGTTGCCGCCTTTGTCGAGGTATACGGTGGTCAGAGACCTATCCTGTCGGGCCAGGTGTTTCTTGAAACTGCTGGTCCAGATAAGGGAAAGCA
>JAYYTT010000272.1:0-4456 GCA_036344375.1 Acidobacteriota bacterium
CGCGAATCTTCTGCCTCACGCTGACGGGCTTATCACAAACTGTCCCGAAATCACGATTGCTGTCGCCGTCGCCGACTGTCTTCCAGTCTTGATCGCCGATCCCGTCGCCGGTGTGATAGCCGCTGTACACGCTGGGTGGCGTGGCTTATCTACCGGTGTAATTGAGAATGCCATTGGGCTGATGGCTTCGGCCTTTGGTACCAAACCCACCGATTGCGTGGTTGGAATCGGGCCTTCAATCGGACCCTGCTGCTATGAAGTCGGCCCCGAGGTCCTTGCCGCGTTCAACAACCAAGGCTATGACGCGGAGGCCCCTGTACCCTTTGCGAAGAGTGAACGACCACACTGCAACCTTGGATCGGTCGCATCCGCGATCACCCAGAAACTGGGTGTGCGTCAACCCAATATTGCAAACGCCGGAGTCTGTACGAAATGCAACAGCGACTGGTTATGGTCCTACCGGCGCGATGGAGATAATGCAGGCCGGATGCTCTGCGGCATTTCGTTGACCCATCAGTGAACCTTCAGGCCATCGGGAGGGGCGACACGAGGGAACAAATTACTCACAAAATTTTGATTGGACCTGTTGAGTCTGGGCGCCTCGGCCATAGCTTAGAAACAGGCAATGCCAGAGTTGCCTTCTCTTCTATGGCGACTCGGTCGCCATGAGCCGAAATGTTTTGAGTAGAGTGACCAGGGATTCTTAGATTAATTCGCTAAGGCAATCCTCTGACCGATCCACGAGAGTCCATGGCCAGGTTCGCCAATTTATCGGCTTCGACATTTCCTTCCCGGTGGACATGCTCGATTGCAAACCGTGCAAACTGGTCAGCTCTTCGTACAGCATCTTCGAAAAGCGGCCGAAGGTTGGGACTCTTAACTTTGTATTGACCTTTCATCTGCCGCACCATGAGCTGGGAATCCGATCTCACATGGAGTTCTTGGATGCCTTCGCTTTGAGCCCATTCAAGCGCTGCTAAAAGCGCACTGTACTCCGCCTGGTTGTTCGTCATCGTTCCCAAGAAGCCTCCAAAAGCCGCTATGGGAGTGTCTTCGGAATCGCAGGCGTATACCCCGAAAGCGGAATCTCCAGGGTTTCCACGTGAGCCACCGTCAACGTAAACAACTACCTTGTCCACGTCCCCCACAATCAGCTAGTGATGTCTCCCGCAGCAGCAGGCTCGGAGTCAACAGGTTGGTCGCTGTTCGATGCAGCGATGTCATCTTGCGCTGAATCTGCAGCAGAAACAATCCCCAGACGTTCGGCAACATAGACGATCCGACCGCAATTTTCGCACTGCATGATGTCAGTAAAGTTAAAGGTGTCGGCGTAGAGCTGCGGGCGCATCTTGAAATTGCACACCAGACAAATCTCATCAAGTATCTCCGCCACCCCCAGTCCTCCACGTACCATCTTGATATCCCCGTACTTCTTCATAAGGTCTTCTGGAATGCGTTCCTGCAGGTTGGAGAGTGCATCATCAACTTTTGCCTTTACGGAGATTAATTCCGCTTCCCTATTGTTGGCCTTGGCAATGGCGACATCAACACTCTCTCGCACATGGGCCAGTTCATTGCTCTTCTGTCCAATGGAAACCTTAAGAGAATCCTCGTGTTCGAGCTGTTCCAGGATTTTCGTTTCAACGACACTAACTGCCCTTTCCGCATGACCAATTTCTTCCTGGATCGCCCATAGCTCCTGGTTGGTTCTGACCGTCAACATTTGGTCATTGAACTTAGTCACCTTCTCCTCAGCGGATTTAAGATCGATGTCAAGTCGCTTAGCTACGGAGCGAACATCTTCGAGAGCAACCCTGATCGCATCGAGCTCCCCCTCGGCAGCCTCAATTTCGGAACGCGCTACGGCGCGTTCCTGTTCGACATCGGCAATCTCGGAGTCGATAAACTTGAGCTCAAGCTCACGCGCTTGAACATTTACCAGAACCGCCAAGCCATCTTTGATACTCATTGAAGCCATCCTTCAGGCACAAAAAAACGGGCGGGCCGAAGCCCACCCGTACCGCTCAAGGCAGCGCAGACGCACGCACCGGTGGGCAGTATTTTGTTTCGCTCCAATCTGAAAATTCGAGATCTCACTACGCTCTCATCGCAAAGGATCCAAGAAACAATCTACGAACACCTCTCGGCATGCTAGCCGATACACTCGAACAATCATTTGTATACCCGCGTCCAGAATTGCGCAAGGACCTCTTTCTCAGAGGAAACATCGGTGAGCGTTGCAGTTCGGAAAAATAAATGGGCCCTCCAGGATTCGAACCTGGGACCAACCGGTTATGAGCCGGGGGCTCTAACCAGACTGAGCTAAGGGCCCTATTTCTTTGGCTTTTTCGTGAGCTGCTTCGAGCGTGATGAGTGACGCAACTTGCGCAACGCTTTAGCTTCAATCTGCCGAATACGTTACCGGGTCAGTGCAAAACATCCGCCCACGTTCTCAAGAGTATGTTCCTCCCCATCCTCTATACCGTACCGCAGCGACTAAACTGAGCCTATTCTTTTTGCCAGCGTTATTTTTTCCTTGTTCAGCTGCCCAAACAACTCGTGGTTGCCTGACTCAAGCGCGTCTCGTATGTCCTTGTTTATTTCACGCAGCCTTCGCCTTAAGCTGTCATCGTAAATCCCGAGCGCACAGTTGCGAGCGGAATCCCAATCTAAGGGACTCTTCTCCTCAAGTCGAAGCCGTGACATTAATGCGCTGGCACCTTCTTGCGCGACACGCACTAGAAGGTTGCCAGTGTCCACTGGAACTCCGTCCGCGTCGCATGTCGCGGCGGCGTCCAGTAACGCGCGGACCCGAGCATCCCGGATCGCATCGAAAGGACAGATCTCCTCCAGTTGTTCACGCCACTCAGGATGCTCAAGCACCGCTCGCAACAATTCACTCTCAGCTAACGTTACCTTGTCGAGCTGTGCCTTCCACGAGCTGGCGCTCTCCTGTTGTTCTGAAGACTTGGCCTTCGACCGTACACGATTTTGCCTGCGCCTTCCCTTAGCCTGAACATCCGCTGCCGCATCCTCAACCAATCGGGCTTCTATTTGGAGTCGTTCAGCCAGTCGTGCAATCCACTCGGCCCGCTCTACCCTATTGGAGATCGGTACGACAAACGCAAGCAACGATGAAAGCGCTTCCGCTTTACCTCGCGGAGTATCAAAGTCTGCCCGCTCTCCTGCGCGGTGGATCATGAAATCCAAACCGGTGACTGATTGACTCAGAGCGGCACGAAAACCTTCGGCACCTTCCGTCCGCAAGAACGAATCCGGATCATGTTCGGGGGGAAGGCGCACCACATTCACCTGAAATCCATTCCCTAGAAGGATACCAGCGGTCCGTTCAGCAGCCGCTTGGCCCGCCTGGTCACCATCGAATTCAACAACAGCTTTTCGCGTGAAGTGCGATAACTTTCGAGCATGGTCTTCTGTGAACGCCGTGCCCAAAGGGGCCACTACATTCTGTAAACCATATTGGGCACAGGCGATGAGGTCGAAGTTTCCTTCAACCAGAAGCACGAAACCCTTAGAATTAATCGATTCGCGCGCCTCAAAAAGACCGTAGAGAGTTTGACTCTTCGTAAAAGTGATGGTTTCCGGTGAATTTAGATACTTAGGCTCCCCTTCTCCGATGATACGTCCGCTGAATGCAACTGGGCGCCCACGCGGGTCGCGGATCGGAAACACGACACGGTCCCGTAGCCGATCATAAGTTCCCTTACCAGTCTCTCGCCGTTTTACCAAGCCAGCGACCTCTAGTTCATGTTCGTTGAAACCGGCTGCCAGAAGATGCTGCTGGACGGCCTCCCACTCATCCGGAGCGAAGCCGAGACCAAAGTGAAGTACTACGTTATCCTCGAAACCACGCTCTGCTAAGAACTCGCGCGCCCTGGAGCCTTCAGCACCATGAAGTTGCTCTCGATAGAATCCATCGGCGGCAACAAGCGCAGCCATAACCCGGTTCCTGTCAACGGCAGACTGCCCAGACTGGCGACTCCGGCCCCCTTCCAGAGGAACTGGAATGCCGCTACGCTCCGCCAGAGAGCGGACCGCTTCAGTGAATCCGATGGCCTCCTGATCCATCACGAAGCGGAAGATGTCACCACCAGCGGTACAGCCGAAACAATGCCACAGCCCCTCTTCATTGACGGTGAACGAGGGTGTCTTCTCGCTATGGAAAGGGCAAAGACCAACCCATCGACTACCGCGAGGTTTCAGCTCGACCACTTCGCCAATGATCTGCAGGGGGTCTGCACTACGTCGTACTTCATCGACGAAACTTGGTGGGTAGGCCATAGCCCTCTGTAGTACCCCGAAGACGCCCTTCAAGCAAGCACGATTTTGGGAGCCGGATTAGTCCTGTGCCGCGCCACTGGAAAATGATACTCAGACTACGAGAAGTCGAACCTGTTCCCGAGAAACAATCAATCGCTTCCCGTGCACATCGACC
>JAYYTT010000273.1:0-13248 GCA_036344375.1 Acidobacteriota bacterium
GCGCCTTGTCATCTCCCAGGCAATGCCCGAGTTAGATGAAGAAACTCAGAAGCAAACATGCGGGGAGCTTGGGCGGAAAGGCGCTTAGTACCGACTCAGACAGGCCCGTGCTGCGTCTAGCTGATGATCCAGATGAAGGATCCGATTAGCACAACGACCATAAAGCAGCTCGCCAGGAACCCAATCACTGTATAGGCGGTGGGTCGCATGATCTCGAAATCCGGATGTGCAATCAGCACTGACCGTGCTGCTGGCGCAGTACCAGCTGGCAGCGTGAGGGGTTCTCCCTCTGGCTCATCTTCCGACACCGGGGTTCGCAGGCACTCGTAAACTCTGTCAAGTGTCTTCTTGTCGGGCGGTTGGGTAACAAGGCTAACCGCCACCATCATCACCAGCGAGACGGTCAGGTAGATGATCATTTGCCACGGCAGAAACAGCTTGTTTTCGTAGAGCATGAACTCCGGAAGGGATCCTGCAAAGTGGTTATTGAAGCTCCAGCCGATGAAACCGATATCACTGGTGAACAACGCTGCTGCGTAGCCACCGAGCGTTGACGCCCAAGCGGCCGCAGCTGTGGCTCGTCGCCATACGAAACTCATCCAAATCGCCAAGCCCATCATCGCCCCCACCATCCAGAAGACTTCGAGCCCCCTCACAACTCCTGGCAACGTGAAGGCGATCGATAGCCCGGCGAGCACCACGGTGATCGAGGTTAGCCTGCCCACTAGCACGTAGTGGCGCTCGCTTCGACCTGGACGGATCAGGGGCCTATAGATGTTTTCGGTAAAGAGGGCGGCCGCTGCGACCATCAAACAGTCACATGAGCTCATGACCGCCGCTAGCACCGAAGCGATGAACAATCCGATCAGTCCAGGCGCGATCTGCGGTAGCAGGTCCCTGGCCATCAGACCGTAGACATGGTCTGGATTCACCGTTGTGCCAGCGTAATATCCTACAGCGCACATGGCAGTCAGCACCCAGGCGATGGTGACGATGCGCTTGAGAAACATACCGGCAACCAGGCCCACACGTGCGTCATCTTCCGTTCTTCCGGCGCCAATCATTTGCATCGAGTATGGCGTGGCAACCCACCCGATGAGTCCATTAAGAGCGAGGATGACGACGTAGAGGACGGTGATATCACTGGGAGCAACAATCGAGAAAAGCTCCGGATTATCGACTGAAGCGCGCCCGCGCAGTCCCTCTAGACCGCCGACTGCATTCAGGGCAAATGGCAGAATTAGAAATGAAAGTACAATCGTGAGAACGCCCTGAACTGCGTCCGTTAGGATCGCTGCGTTCAATCCTCCCGCGACACCGTAGATGACAAACAAAATAGTCATGCCTATGATCGCCATCTCTGGGCTAATTGCCCCACCGGAAACTGGGGCGATCAGGGCGGCAGTAGCCTTGAGGACAACACCGATATTTACAGACAGCTGGAACATGCCGACAATCGCGAAAAGTACGGCTACGCTCCGACCGTAACGAATTAAAAGATAGTCAGACGTGGTTACCGCGCGCATGCGTCGGAAGAGAGGTGCTAGCAGCCAGTAGAACGGCGTGGAGAACAGCCACAGCCACTGGTACCAAATACCCGATGCACCGACCGTGTATGTCTTTGATGCAACGCCGATTGCCTGGTCAGTGTTCGTCCCCGTGCCAAAGGAAAAGAATGTCATCAGGAGCTTGCCGGATTGGCGATCGCTGATGAAGAAGTTCGAAGAAGTCTTCACGCGACGAGCAGCCGAAATGCCTAGTACAGTCACACCGATCAGGTACGCTGCAACGACCACCCAGTCGATAAGCACTTTGTTCTTGCCTCAGCTAAATTCCTGCGCTGGAGAAGTTGGAAGAGTTAAGCGAGCAAAGTGGTGAGCTCGTCTTCGTTTCCGGTCATTTCCCAGCGGGTCAGAGAAATCGGAATGATACCGCCGCCCATGAAATCATCCATGAAACGTTTCAACTTAAACTCGCCCCCCTGAAGTTGCGCGCATTCAGCCAGTAGCTGCAGAATCATATTCTTGCCACCTACATAGCTCACGGAGTGTGCCGGCGCTCGTAACGCCTCCTCAATATCCCACCACACGGCATCGCTGTCGGCATCAGCCCACGGGTAGGGAAGCTTCTCGACGAACCCTTTGATTCCATCTTGCAAGGTGTATTCATTGGCGTGCATTTTGAGGTCCGAAATAGCCCGCGCTGCGCGAAACGCCATCCAGATGTAAGTAATTTCCTTAGCCCGTGGCCGATCATCGAGTATGCCGAGCTGCAGCATCATTTCCTCGACGCCGAACGATAGCGCCTCAGACCGTGACTCATGCATGTCGAATAGACGAATAGTGTCTCGGATCGGCCGGCTATTGCCATCCTGGTACCAAATCGTCCTATCGCGTACATAGTAGTGCCCAAAGAATGTATGCGTGATCTGTGTCATTGGTTCACGGTCAGAACACTGCTCAAAGAAGCCTCGGTAGTGAGGTCTAAGATAGGCACTCATCCCCCAAGTACGTGGGTAGTGGGCAGGCGGCAGTGGCTCTAAACTATCCGGAACGGTAATGATCTCGCCATCTCGAAGAAAGGCTAGTAGCTCTTGCGCTGCAGCCCCCTGCCGATTGAGGTTCTCAGCCTCGCTGGCGGTGAGCTTGAACGGGGGCAGGCCTCTGTTTTTGTGCTCCTCAAGCTTCAAGAAAGCAATGGCGCGATGGTAGTCGTTACAGATTGTCGTAAGCAGTTTGTCCCAATCGTGAGGGACAAGCAGGACGTCCTTCAACCATCGGTTGTAGTTGTTCTTGCCGATACCGGCGGGTGCTGATACCCGGCTCTGATTGTCGATGAGCCATTCACGGAATCGGTGCATAGCGGAGAGCGCTTTCTCTGCATCGTTTGCTAACTCTGGCTGTTTTGCGGCAAGTTCGTCCACAAGTTCGCGCATTACGATAAGCTCGCGTTCCTGTACCCGAATTGCCACGGTTGCTAGGTCATCAGCTATCTCTGACAGGTTGCCACGGGCTTGGTCGAGCACGGTGGGGACGCACTGCAACTTTGTACGTAGCCCGCTGATCTTGTCGTCGGCAACGGGCAAGCGAGGAACTCGCGGCGACCAATCATCGTTCATCCGCGAGTAGTGCACCAACAGCCTTGGATAGACTCCGTCGGTGATGTTGTAAAAGCCAGGATCGCGTGCCCAGGGCCGCAGAACTTCATGATCGAAGGCTACGCCGTTTAACTCGGCGCGGACCACGTGATAGTCGACTTGTTCACTGACTTTCCAGTGCGCGATGTCATACGACGCTAGCAGGTCTCTGAATACTTGAAGTTCTTCGCGCTTGCGCTGCATTGCTGGCGGCGTGTAATCGGGAACCCCATCGTTGGTTTCTGGTACTAATGAAGCGCGAAACTCCTCGAATAGGCTGATCAGGTCAGAATGCCCTGGCGGGGTCAATGGCTCATACCTTCATCTTCATCCAATTAGCGGTATTGTGAAAATCGGCGACCGCACTGCCCGGCGGAACCAGCTGGTCACACATCGTGCGTAGTTCAAGGGGAAGCTCGATGTCAAGAAGAGGAATGAGTTGCTCGAGCTGTTTTAGGGTGCGCGGTCCGACCAGTGGTGCAGTGATCCCAGGTTGGTCTTTACACCAGAGAACCGCGAACTGAGCTGGAGTGAGCTCGATCTGGTCCGCTAGCTCAGCGAACTTCCGCGCTACGGCGATGCCACGCTCCGTTACGCGGTCCGCATAATAGCCACCGCGGAGGGCAGCGCGTGACTCCTCGGGGTATTCCTCGGGGTCTTTGTAGCGACCGGCGAGCACCGCTTGGGCCATCGGTGCCCAACTGATGATCCCAAGACCCCATTTTTGACAGAGCGGAATAAGTTCATTCTCGATGCGGCGGTCGAGCAGGTTGTACGGTGGTTGTTCGGAGACGTACCGGGCATGGCCTTTTAACTCACTTATATACAATGCTTCCATAACCATCCAAGCTGGGTGTGTCGAGCAGCCGATGTAGCGAATTTTCCCCTGCCGAACCAAATCGTCGAGCGCGCCTAACGTCTCATCAATTGGGATCTCAGGCGATGGTCTATGCATCTGATAGAGGTCAATGTAGTCGGTCTGTAGACGTTTCAGTGTTTGCTCACAGCCCCTGATGATGTTGAGGCGTGAATGGCCGTGGTCGTTGGCATTGATGCCGGGAGAACTCGTGTCGAGATTGAGGCCGGGCACGTGATCGATCTTTGTGGATATCAGTACCGAGTGCCGCCGCCCGGTTCCTTTCAGGGCTCTGCCAATGATGCGCTCACCTTCTCCATCGGCGTAAATGTCGCCGGTATCCAGTAAATTGATGCCGGCATCGAGTGCTCGATTGAGCATCTCGACGCACTCGGGCTCAGGGGTAGGGTCTGCGAAGTTGTCGGTACCGAAGCACAATGGTGAGACTTTAAGGCCTGTGCGGCCTAGCTCCCGGTATTCCATGAGACCCTACGGGGGTTGAGAATCAGGCTAATCATCCGATTGTCATCAATCTGGTGGAGTACACAACTTCTAAGGTAGGGATGTAGCCAAAGAGAGGCTAACGAAAGCGTCAGCCGCGATTTCAAAGTCGTTGGGACCAATCGCGCACAATACTGATACATGAACGGCCTGGCAAGCACGGTGGGTAGGGTTTAGCGGAGTGAGCCGGGAACTAACATCCTTCGTCTACTTGACACCTCACGGCATCGCACCGACGATGGGCAATCAAGACTTTCAGGATGTTCAATGAAAAACACCGAAAAACACCACTTCCAGCAAGTTGATGTAAACAGCGTGCCACGTTCCGCCCAAGTCGCTACCTTAATGCGAGCACAGCTCTGCGAGGGGTTCGATGGCCTCGACATCGCTCTGGCAGGTGTTCCCTTCGATGGTGGTTCGTCGTTCCGTGCTGGAGCTCGACACGGGCCGGCGCAAATGCGCGAAATGTCTCGCCTTATACGGCAGGCTCACTACTCGACGAACATTGCACCTTTTGAGATTTGTCGCATCGGCGACGTTGGGGATGCACCGATTAACCCCCTTGACATGTCCGCCAGTCTCGAAAGCATCGAGTCTTTTTTCTCGGCTATTCGTGCAGCTGGCGCATTGCCTCTAGTTGCGGGAGGAGATCACACGATCACTTTGCCAATTCTGCGGGCGGTTGCCGGGGACGCGCCCGTTGGCCTACTGCAAATTGATGCCCATTCCGACACACAAGACCGTATGTTCGGCCAGATCTATGCGAACGGAACTCCGATTCGACGAGCCATCGAGGAAGGTTTGCTGGAGCCATCACACATTATTCAAGTCGGGATCCGGGGGACGCTGTTTTCAGCGGACGAACTTAACTGGGCTCGTGAGCAAGGCATCACGATCATGACGATCGACGATGTTTATGAACTCGGGGCAAATGGCATCATGAATGCGGCCAGAGAGACTTTGCGCGGCCTGCCGACCTACATTACCGTCGACATGGACGCCATCGACCCAGCATTCGCGCCCGGCGTTGGAGGCCTGGAACCTGGTGGAATGACCGTGCGTGACGTGCAGTTGTTGTTGCGAGGTATGGAAGGGTTAGACCTGGTGGGGGCTGACATCAATGAAGTGTCTCCACCACTCGATCCAACCGGAAACACGGCCGTTGTTGCCTGCAACCTTATGTTTGAACTGCTTTGTATTTTAGCTGCGAGGGTCAGAACAACCCGTAAGGAGCAAGAATGAGTTTATTTACACCGCTGCTAATTGCTGCCGCCATGATTGGAACAGCGGGGGGACTTTCCCCGCAGCGGGGGGAGACTTTGCCTGATATAGATATCTCTACATCGCCAAATGGCATCGTACTGTTGCCCGATAATGTGCCATTGGTTTTTAGGGATGTGTTCGTTCGCTATACGAAGGTCGTTGCGCCGAACAGCAAACCAATCCATATCCTGGCCCAGGATGGGTGGAGCGAAGCACGCATCCTCAAGGCCCGAAACGTTCTCGAGCACATACTCACAGACGTTCCAGGGACTCGATATGGTGCCGACAAAAGCATTGTAGCCAACACAATGGCGGACAATCGCGCAACATTAACTCTGTTTAACACCGAGCCCGATATGCGCGAAGCTTTTCGAGGACCGTTACGCCGCGTCGCCCTTGGAATGCAAGATCTGCGTGCCAACGAGTCTCCTGTCGAAGGGCACGAAGACTACATGGCGCACCGCACCAGGGACGCTTCGTTCGAGGAAGTCCTACATATGGTGCATGACTATGGCATCAAGCCGGCGTTGCCGCAGATGCAACTTGACTTGATCCGTATCACAGACGTGGCTATGGAGCGCGGTCTCTGGCAAGGTCGGCAGGACGACCTTGAAAACGAGCCTAACGAATACGTCGCGGCGATATATGACAACTATCTGGATCTGTGGACCGTGCCGCCGACCGTTTATGAGGGCCGCCCTATTGAGACTGGGCGCATCCCGGACGGCACATCACACTTTGGCATCTATGGCGCGCGGGGGCGGGCTGGTCTGCGCAATCTCGACCCCGAAGGGCTGGCTATCCTCCAGGAATTCTTCCCTCCATTCCTGACCTATACTCCCGAGCTGCCATCGGAATTTACAGGCGCGTTTTCGCTCCAGTTCGATCCGGATCTGCGGTATACGGCCAAGTCACAGCATCTCAAAGATGTAACCCTCACGGGTGACAACGATGCTGGTTTAATTGGCAATGACTGGGACAATATTTTCTTGGGAAACGCTGGCGACAACATGTTGCGTGGCAACGGTGGCAAGGATCTCCTCGATGGCAGCACCGGAACCGACACCGCGATATTCGCGGGCAACATGGCTGACTATGAGGTAATTCGTGACGGGAATATAACTAGGGTAATTGACAAGCGCGCCGCCCGAGACGGGGCTGATTTGTTGCTCAACATGGAACGGATTGCTTTCGCCGACCAGGTGATCGACCTTACACAACGTTATCGGCGCTTACGAATCAACTTCTACCAATAGCTGGATAGAAGAGGTTCTCGCCACTGTGCCTTCAGCGGTGATCTCTTGAGAAGTGCGGACTAGCGGATCAGCAAAATTCTTTCGTTGCGTGGATACAACAACTCGACACCCTGATTCGTAACTATGACGTTGTCTTCGAAGTTGATTCGTAAGCGCTGGTTGCCGAATGATGGCAGAGCCGTGTGGGTTATGAACTCGAATGAGAAGATGTTGTTGGACTGAATCATGAGGTCGGCTCGGAGTTCGCGGAACGGTGCAAACGAAGGACCGACCGCCACTTGGCTGTTGCCCGTGTTGCCGACGACATGACAATCGATCGAAATACCAGTCACACTGGGTTGGTCAAAGCTCTCGACGATCTGCCTGTCGATTTCACCAAAGTTGACGAAAGGTGTGTATACAAACCCTTCGGCCTCGAGCGCCGCGACGACCGCAGCGAGTGTTTCACGTGCGGTGCGGCCTGTTCGAATGTTTCGTCGCATGATGTCGCGGGCCCGGCGGCCTTCATCCCAGGCATGCCTAATGTCCTCTGGCAGAGCTGTTTCACCTTCTCGCAGCAGGTAGGCGTTTCGCTTCATGTCGGTACCGAAATTGAGGTATTTCACCCCCGTGTCGAACTGCAGCAGGTCGCCTCGCTGAAAAGCGTATGTGCTTGAGCGGTATTCTTGGGGCTCTGCGAGGGCGGAATGAATCACTATGGGTCTAGTGAGGCCGAACGAAGATCCCAGACCGGCCTCTAACAAGCGTTCTTGCACCCACCAGGCGACGTCTTCACCGGTTGTAATTCCAGGCGTGATAACTTCGCGTGATAAGGCTCGCTCCAGGATCCGACGGGTCATGTCACCGGCCTGGGCGAAGGCGACGATCTCCGATTGAACCCGGCGTACTCGGAAGTCGGTGATGAGATTCTCGCTGGAGACAAGCCGGGAGGCGTAAGTCTCGCCGATTGCTTCCACAAGCTGCTGATACCCAGAATGCGACAGGCCGTCAGCCGCTGCAAGCCACGCGGACGTGTTGACGGCGATCCGCTCCGGGTCCCGTTCCTCAATAAATTGACGCAATTCCGTAGCATTGTGGTTGGGATACCAGGCATTCCAGTCGTTCCAAGCAAAGATGTCGTACGCGCCGCTCGTGTACATTCCTTGGCCACGGCCAGCAAGCACGGCACGCTCGATCCTGTCACCACCGCGATCGGTAAAAATGAAATAGCCGGCGGTTCCACCAAGATCGAGTGCTAGCGCGTCAGGGTTGCCATCGCGGATGACATGAATCCACATGTCTATACCGTTGTCCCGCATCACGCCGGGGAGCACCACGTCGAACTTCTCTCTTTGGATCAGGTCGAGCATTTCTGCCCGCGCCTGGGCTTCTTGCGCAGATGCTTGGGCCCCCGAGATGATGGTGACCAAAGATGCGAGCACTGCAAGGATTTGCTTCTTCATGATCTTTCTCCTGGCCAAGCATAAGGGGCAATGTTGGGCGATTCAGAATCGCATCGATCTCTACACGTTTCACCTAAACCCTACTTTACTGACTCCTTGGTTAACCTCGGCGAGGGCACATTGGATGTGAAAGTGCTGGAATTGTTACTTATTCAGGCGGCAGTACCCGCAGCTAAGATCATGGCTTCAATAGTGGGCTGCAATCCTTGAAAGTCATTCCAGGACACGCGCCTTGTTCCAGTATGAGGTGTTGTGAAAATCAGCAACGAAACTGCCTGGGGGGACCAGTTTGTCGCATGCCTCTCGAAGCTCGTTACTGAGATCCATCTCCAGCACTGGTAGAAGGGTTTCCAGATGCTCCAGGGTTCGAGTACCCATTAGTGGGGCAGTGATCCCTGGTTGGTCCTTGGACCACAGTAGCGCTAACTGGGCTGGCGGAATCCCAGCCTTGTCAGCCAGCTTCATAAACTCGACGCCGATCTCAACCCCTTTTTCGTTGACGCGCTTAGCGTAGAAACCACCACGAGTAACGGCGCGCGAGCCTTCCGGAAAGTCACTCGCATCCGTGTACCGGCCGGCAAGGATACCCATGGCGAGCGGGCCCCAAGTGATTAGTCCGACACCGTATCGCTGCGCCATTGGAATCAGCTCGTTTTCGATACGTCGATCTAAAAGATTGTAGGGTGGCTGCTCTGTGGCAATGCGGACACAATTTTTTATCTCACTGAACATAATCGCTTCCACGACGGCCCAAGAAGGGTGGGTTGATGTCCCGATGTAACGGACTTTCCCTTGCCGTACCAGATCTGTCAGAGCCCCGAGTGTCTCCTCGATCGGTAGCTCGGGTGTTTGTCGGTGGAGCTGTAACAAATCGATGTAGTCAGTTTGGAGCCGTCGCAAAGAGTCTTCACAGGTCCGGATGATGTTGAGCCGCGAGTGGCCGAATTCATTAGGGCCCAGGGAGTCGGTCTCCATGCTTGGCAGTGCGCTATCGGCATCCTCTGCCGGTTTGTACTCCTCGTACGACATGCCGACGCGACGCCGTCCATGGTCAACCTTTGTCGCGACGAAAACTTGGTGTCTTTTTTTGTTGTCTTTAAAGGCTCGCCCGATGATGCGCTCGCTTGCACCCTCGCAATAGGTGTCACCAGTGTCGATCAGGTTGATGCCGGCATCGAGCGTTCGATTGATGATCTTCCGGGCTTCCTCCTCGGAGGTTGCGTCGCCGAAGTTGTCGGTTCCGAGGCCAAGTGGAGAAACTTTGACACCGGTGCGTCCTAATGCACGGTATTCCAAGGTTGTTTCCTTCTGTCGAGTCACTCAGCGGGTCATCCAGCTCACATAATAAGCGCCGGGCAGTTTAGCTGAGCGTTGTTTTTCTAAGGCCTTTAGGAGTTGATGGTATGTGTCTGGTAGCACCGGATCATACTCATGAATGCCGACCGCTGCCTACGGTCTTTCTTCTGTTGGTACCTGGCAGAGTACTCTCCGAGGTATACGTGGCACGAAGATCTATAACAATGGATGAGTCTGAATACTGTCTCGCCAGATAGTGAGGAGATTAATGCATTACTTAAAGGCCATATTTGTTGGGCTATTTTCCTGGCCATTGATTGTCGTTGCTGGGGTTAGTGCCCAAGAACCAGTGGACTATGAGGTTATCGAACAGATTAAGGCCGAAGCGTTTGGCAATTCCCAGGTGATGGATGTTGCCGGCACTCTGGCGGATGTTTACGGGCCTCGCTTCTCGAACTCACCCTCATACAATAGGGCGATCCAGTGGGCGCAGGAAAAATTTGAAGAGTTTGGGGTTGATGCCCAAATTGAGTCGTTCGGTCCCGTCGGGCTTGGGTGGGAGAACCGCTACACTTCGGTGCACATGCTTGGCCCCGAGTACATGACAATAATTGCGTACCCGGTACCCTGGTCACGCGGGACAGAAGGGCGCATTACAAGCACAGCGGTTTTCGTCAATGCAACTGCGATCCGATCCGAAGAAGAGTTGGAAGCCTACCGGGCCGACGTAAGCGGCAAAGTCGTCTTCGTTGCTCCCGAGCGTCAACTCGTCCCGGGTTTTGAACCAAGCGGTGAGCGCTTCACTCAAGCACAGCTCGATGACTGGTCACGGTTCTTTGTCTTGCCGCAATCGGAGCCTGCCACGGCGGTATATGTACCCCCGACAGCCAGCTCGTTAGGCGACCCTCTGCCTCTAGAACGGATCGAGGCGTTTCTCGAAACAGCCGGGGCGTCACTGCTTGTTTCCCCGGGCATGGGAACGAACCTGGGGGCTTTCGACAAGGGAACTGTACGTGTCGTCGGAGGCGCGCCAATTTCCCCTGCTGACCCTAAACCCATGCCGCAGGTTATCGTCGCACCCGAGCATTACAATCGTGTTGTGCGACTTCTTGAGAGAGGTGTCGAGGTCACAATCGAGGCTGAAGTGAGGATCCATTACGACGAGGAAGATCTGCAGGACTACAATTTAGTTGCCGAGATTCCTGGAACTGACCTTGCCCATGAGATCGTAATGATCGGCGGGCACTTCGATGCCGAATCAGCTGGCACAGGGGCTACCGACAATGCCTCTGGCAGTGCTGTAGTCATGGAGACGATGCGCGTTCTCCACTCGATCGGAGCCCAACCGCGACGTACGATTCGCGCTGTGTTGTGGGGCTCGGAGGAGGCCGGGCATTTGGGGTCCCGCAGCTACATCAACAACCACTTCGCCAACTGGGAAACCGGCGAACCTTTGCCCGACTACGACAACCTATCGGTCTATTTCAATACTGACTGGTACGGTCGCTTCCGCGGAATCTTCCTCGAAGGCAACCCCTTGGTTGTGCCAATCTTCACCGAATGGATGAAACCTTTCAACAACCTCGGGCTCACCCACCTTATTCCAGTCAACACCCGGGGCACCGATAGTGACTCGTTCAATGCGGTTGGCCTCCCAGGATTTAAGTTTCTGCAGGACGATCTTGAGTACTTCACCACGACATGGCATTCGAATATGGATGTGTACGATCGGCTTGTTGCCGAAGACTTGATGGGCAATGCAGCAATTCTCGCTAGTTTTGCCTATCATGCGGCGATGCGTGACGAAAAGATCCCACGAGTTGAAAAAAGGCTCATCAACGGACGTCGCTGGCTCAAATAAAAATAAGCTCAGCGGATTAACAGAATCCTCGGATTCGGAGGATAGAGCCATTCGACGCCATGGACCGTAACGATGGCGTTGTCCTCGAAGTTGATCGACATGCGTGTTCCATCGTCCATGGCAGAATGCACCACGAATTCCAGCGAGAAGATGTTGTCTGGTTGGATCATGACGTGTGCACGATCGGGGCGGAACGGTGCGAACGATGGTCCCACTGCTGCCTCGCTGTTCCCGGTATTACCGACGGTGTGGCAGTCAATGGAAATACCGGTACGAGGGTCCTCGCCCATCGCGTTGATGATGTCACGATCGCGGCTGTCATCGACGAAGGGTGTGTAAACGTACCCTGCTGCCTCCAGAACCTCGACAAGGTATGCCAGTGTCTCACCGGCCGTACGTCCAACTTTGATGTTGTTTTCGATGATCTGCCGGGCCTGGTAGCCCATGTCCCAGGCGTGTTGGATGTCAGCGGGCGGAGCGGTTTCTTCCTCGCGCAACACGTAAGCGTGGCGCTTGAAGTCGGTGCCGAAGTTCAGGTAGCGGATTCCCATGTCATAAGAGAGGAAATCTCCGCGTTGAATGGCTCCGTCCCGGCTTCTCCGTGGCCCACGGCCCCCTGCTGCAGTTCGGGAGATCCCAGGGGTGCTAATCCCAAATGATGGCCGCACACCCATCTCTAACAGCCTCTCCTGTACCCACCAGCCCACGTCCCGGCTGGTGGTGACCCCAGGCACAACAACTTCATTTGATAGTGCTCTTTCCAACGTGCGTCGAGTCATTTCACCCGCTGTGGAAAAAGCGGCGATCTCTCGCTCTACTCGACGTACACGGAAGTCGGTTATGAGCTGGTCCGCTGATACCAGTCGATCGGCATAAACCGGTCCGATTGTTTCCACAAGATTCTGGTAGTCGGTGTGCGACATGCCGTCGGCAACGCCGATCCATTTCGAGCTATTGATCGCTATGCGCCGTGGATCGCGTTCGTCGACCAGGGTCCGGAGATCTTCGATCGATCCAACTGTGTCGTATACAGACCGATCTTGCAGTTGGAATGGGCTTAACGCGATGCGTTCGATTCTATCGCCCCCGCGATCGGCAAAAACAAACGTTCCAAATTCGGCGCCTAGATCGTGTTCCAAGGGGTCGGGGTTGCCCATGCGGATCGAGTGGATCCACATATCGATGCCGTTATCACGCATCGCTCCCGGCAAGATCAGGTTGAACTTATCGCGCCGGATAAGGTTGAGTGTTTCCCAGCGAGCTTTGGCATCGAGCATGCGCACGTCTTGGCTCACGACCGTTTGTGCGCTCGACAAATTGCCCATCGCGAGTATGAGGGCCAACAACCCACCACCTACCAAAGCGGTTCTAGTTGTGCTGAAACTCCCCTTCATTTGCCCTTATCTCCATGCTCCTGGCCTTGCTGTTCAAGCCAAGTTTCAAGGTACCTGATATGCACGGCGACATCGCTTCGTATGGCGCTCGGTGTAGTGATGTCAGACAGTGACATCGGCCGCGAGTAAATTTCTTCACCGGAAGTTGGGTGTACCAATTTAAAGTAGCCGTTAATTTCCCCATCTTCGAAGGTGTCCGCTTGGACTAAGAGCACATGGGTGGCCAAGGCTACCTGGCTGACG
>JAYYTT010000274.1:0-2151 GCA_036344375.1 Acidobacteriota bacterium
CGTTTGAGATTACGTTCACCAAGAGCCCGTATCGACGCGACTACAATCGTCACACTTGCAACAACGGCCAGCACAATATCCGCGTTGATGGCTCGCAGCACGTCGACACCAAAAACAAACCCCGTAACTCGCACCACACCGAAGGCGCCAGCTTTGACAACCGCCACGGCGTGTAGCAGAGCACTAACCGGCGTCGGTGCAGCCATTGCCGACGGCAACCATCCGTGCAATGGCATGAGAGCGGCCTTGACACCTAATCCGAGCATGAACGCTGCAAACCCCACGGCCATTGCGACATCACTGGTACGCCCAGCTAAGAACCCCCCTGGCACAAACTCCGAGCCTGGCGCGACGACTTGCGTCCACACAATAGCCGCCAGTAAAAGCTGGCCGCCGCCGATCGTATACACGAGGTAACGACGACCTGCTGACCGCGCTTCCGCCGTCCGAGTGTGCACAACTAGAGGGTACGTGGACAAGGTCAGAACTTCGTAGAACACAAAGAATGTCAGGAGATTGCCAGCAAACGCAAGGCCTGTGGTTGCTGACAGACAGAGGGCAAAGGCCGCATAGTACCCCGTTTGGCGTGGAGCATCTTTAGCACGCATGTATCCAATGGAGTACAACGAGGTCATCACCCAGAGCGTCGCAGCCGTCAGGGCAAATACGAGGCCAAGTGGATCAGCCCGGAGATGTAAAGATAGACCCTGCGGCAACAGGATTGATGCGGAGCTTGGTGTTTCACCGGCAAGCACCGCGGATAACATTGAGGCAACTACGAATAGCTTTAACGTTGCTGCCAGTAAAGTGCAACTCTCGCGCCAGTTTGGGTGTCGACTAAACAGTGGCACTGTTATGGCAGCCACGAGCGAGATCATGACTGCAATGAGCGGTCGCTGATCGAGTAATTGATCCATGACGCTAGACATTCGGCGGCAGTGCGTGCATCACGAAATGCGTTACGATTGGCTCGTTTAGGATTCCGAGCAATAACACTACCATCGCCAAAATTACCACTGGTCCGACCATGACACCGGGCAGCTCGGTGCCTTCAGATGCGGGGTTGATCTCGTCAGACGCATGAAAAAATGCCTTCTCGAGAACGCGAAAAAAATAAATCGCACTCAGCGCACTACTAACAATGACCGCCGCAATGACAACCCACGCTTGTGCCTCAAACGCCCCAACCAGTAAATACCACTTGCTAAAAAAACCGGCAGTCGGTGGAAGGCCGATCATGGACAGGGCTGCCACTAAAAACGCGGCCATGCTCAATGGGAAGCGACGCCCCATCCCGGCATAAGCCTTTACGGTGGTTGCCCCTGTTCGCCATCGGACGCCGCCTGCCACAAGAAAGAGGCACCCCTTCATAACAGCGTGATTTAGTAGGTGAAACAGGCCGCCCACCATGGCTGGAACATTCCCGAGTGAAAAACCTATTACAATGAACCCCATTTGACCAACGCTGGAGTAGGCGAGCATGCGCCTGACATCTGTTTGCGCAAGCGCCATCCAGGACCCGGCAACAACGGCCACCACGGCCAGCCAGCCAAGCCATGTGACGGCCGCCCCGGAGACAGCTTGGGTATCAAGCACAAAGAAGAGGATCCGAAACAGAGCATACGCGCTGACTTTCGTCATAACCGCTCCGATGAATCCCACAACTGCAACCGGCGCGTAAGTATACGTGTCGGGCAACCAGCCATGCAGGGGAAATACCGCCGCCTTCACGGCTAGTCCGATCACCACGAGGGAGACCCCCACCACCACGGCCATTGAGTCTCCGGTCTCTGATAATCGCACGCCGAGATCGGCCATGTTTAACGTGCCGGTTAAGGCATAAAGGTATCCGGTTCCCAAGAGATAGAGTGAGGCCGCGATGGTCCCCACGAGTAAGTAGCGAAACGTCGCCACGAGGGATGGACCTTCTTCTGAAGTCAGTAACGCGTACGCGGCAATAGACGAGATCTCAAGGAAGACGTACAGGTTAAACATGTCACCCGTCATGACAATACCGAGAAGCCCGGCAGTAAGTAGCAAGAAGAGCGCCTCGCTCAGACCAGGATGCCGGCTGTTCCTTTTGTCCAGACATCCGGCGGCATACACCATGGTTAGTAGTGCCATCCCGCTGATTAAAACTGCCATGCCAGC